>JALRFL010000248.1 GCA_023259875.1 Alphaproteobacteria bacterium | reverse complement strand
TCGGCAACTCGGGCAGACTGGTCATCACTGAACTAACAGATAGGTGCTACATTACACTTTGTGGTGCCGTATACCTTAACTATGGCGGAGCCCCAGAAGGTCCGGCAGGTACGGGCAAGACCGAGACAGTCAAGGATTTGTCAAATGCCTCCCCTGCAGCATCATCTAGCGTCGCCCCGTAAAGCCGATATTGCCCGGGGCCTTCGACAGCCAACAGCTGGCTATGGCCACCTGATACCAACAACAACAGAAAGGGAAATGCCACCGCATGGGTTAGCCGCGCGGTCAGCGCATGCCCCTCAAGGTGGTTAATGGCGTAATATGGTAAACCCCTTGCCGCGGCTATAGCTTTAGCCGTTACAGTGCCAACGACAACGCCGCCAATCAACCCCGGGCCCCCTGTTGCGGCAACAGCCCGCAGGTCTGTGGGGTTTGCCCCGGCCTCATCCAGCGCGGCAGAAATTACGCCTCTGATCCGGTCAATATGGGCGCGAGCCGCGATTTCGGGCACAACGCCGCCATGGCGTTGATGCTCGCTGATCTGTGAGGAAATCTGATTGGCGTGGATGTTTCCGTCACAGTCCACCAGCGCCGCCGCGGTTTCATCACAACTTGTCTCAATACCCAGAATTAGCTTGGTCATGTTTCTGTTCTAGCGTAAATCAAACCTCAGGTCAGCAGATTTTATAGGGTTAGGGCTTGGCAACATGGTCTGTTTATGCGTAAAGAACCTATTATGAACAAAGATCAGACCTTTTCCGATATTGCCCAGACACCTCTTGTGCTGGCCAGCCGCGTGTCACCGCTTGCTGTTGCGCAGACCGAAGATGTCCGGTCAAGGCTTGCCCCAATCGCATCTGAAATCGCCACGTTTTCTACGCGAGGGGATGAGGTGCTTGATAGACCTCTGGCCGCTATTGGCGGAAAAGGGCTGTTTGTCAAATACCTTGAACAAATGTTGCTAGAGGGCAAGGCAGATGCCGCGGTGCATTCTGGCAAAGATATGGAAGCCCATTTAGCCCCCGGCACAGAATTGGCAGCAATTTTACCGCGCGCGGATCGCCGCGATGCCCTTATCGGCGGCTATGCTAATCTTGATGAATTGCCTCATGGGGCAAAAATAGGCACAGCTTCTGTTAGACGCGCCGCTATCCTTTGCCACCACCGGCCTGATCTTAACCCTGTGTTGTTGAGAGGCAGTGTGAACACACGGCTTGAGGCTCTTAAAAAGGGGCAATATGATGCCATTATTCTTGCCATGGCAGGATTAGAGCGCCTAGGCATAACTGAGGATGTTCACCCCCTTTCTGAGGAGGTGATGTTGCCTGCGGCGGCGCAAGGCGCAATTATGGTTCAAGCGCGTTCCGCAGAAACAGAAACCGGCGAGGACATGAGGCGACGCCAAGTGCTAACTGCGTTAAACAGAATACATGACACGGTGACTGGCGCGGAAGTTATGACCGAACGGCTGTTTCTGGAAACCCTTGACGGGTCATGCCGAACCCCTATTGCCGCTAGCGCTCATCTTAAGGGGGATCAAATTTATTTTCGTGGGCTGATCGCTTCACCTGATGGGCGTCAATGTTTCACTGATGAAGCCACGGTGCCTGTAGGTGACGCCGCGCAAGTCGCAAAGGATATGGCGTCTCGCCTTTTAGAGCAGGCAGGCGGACATGATTTTCTTTTGCTCGCGGATAAGGCGGAAAAGTGACCCGCGCGCCTATTGCCATGACCACCAGACCAAGGGGCGATGCGTTTGAAGATTGTCGCTACCTCGAAGCTGGTGGGCTTGAGGCGATTGCCATTCCTACCCTTAGGATTGAAACCCGCCAAAATATCGGTCTTGGTGATCTCTCAGAGGATGTGGACGCGGTCATCCTGACCAGCCGCCATGCCGCAAACCAAATCACCGATCCGGCTATGTTAGCCAAGCCTTGTTTTGTTGTTGGTGAGGCCACCGCCAGCGCCGCCCAGGCCGCTGGTTTTGATCATATCCAGATTGCTGCCGGAGATGGACAGGCGTTAATGACCCTGATTGAGCAATCCCCCTATTTACGGCTTTGCTGGCCCAGCGCCACCCATTCGGGATTTGATATTAAAACCGCGCTTGAAGCCCATAGCAATAAGCAAGTCGAGCGCATTATTGTTTATGAGGCTGTGACCGAAGATCAGCTGGATGAGGCCGCCATTCGTCAAATTCGTTCTGGCCGGCCTATCATCGTCTTGATACATTCTGGCCGTGCTGGCGAGCAGTTTTCTCATCTGCTGGATCAGCATGATTTAGCCGAATATCGCAAGTTTATGAAATTGATCGTCATCAGTTCGCGTGCCGCTGGACTTTGTGGGCAGGGATGGCATAACATTCATATTGTGTCATCGCCGCTTAGGTCACTTATGTTGGCGAAGGCATTTGAACTGGCAGGCATTTCCCACGCAGAAACGGATCATTCCCAACGGATGATCAAACCGCTGGATTGATGTGATAACAGGATAACCAAAGAGAAGATGCCAAGAAAACCGAAACATTCTGGCGACAACCAAACCCCGGATGAAGATATCATCATTGAGGGCACCGCCGAACATATCCGTGACGATAACGCGGATAACAAAGCAAAATCGGATCAAACCGAAACCGAAGATAAGGTCGCACCTGCACCAGCAAAAAAGCGAGGGCTTGGCCGTATTCTTTGGATGATCCTGTTAGCTATCGGAATTCTGGCGGCTTTAGCGGCTGTTGGGCTTGCTATCAGTAACCGATTGCTGATCACCCAGCAACAAGACGCAAGCGCGGCTCAAGATATCAATAGCCGCACAGACAAAGTCGAAACCGCCCTTGCCGCCCTTGAGGATGAGGTTTCCAGATTGCGTGATGCCGTTCAGCAAAGCCAAAACGCCCAAGGCAAAAATGCTGAAATTCTTAGCGGTATCCCATCACGGCTGACAGCCATGGAAGATCACATCACCCGTCTAGATGGTATCATCACCACATGGCAAGATCAGCTTAGTGAGACACCAAATGCCAACGCTGATCCTGATGTTATGATCTTGGCCAGACAATTAGCCGAGATGGAACAGCGGCTGCTTGATCTAGAAGCGGAACGACTTTCGCCTTCTGCTAATCCTAGCCTTGATGCTGATAATGGCAATCCAGCCTCTCAAGACCAAGAGGCCGAACCCTCTGCGTCCCCTATGGGCAACTCGCCTGCTGAACTTTCAGCAATAACCGATGGGATTATTAACGCCGCGCGCCAAGGGCAGAGTTTTGCCGAACTCTTAGAAATGGCTGTTACATCTGATGCTCGCTGGAACGCGCTAGAGCCATGGGCCGAAAATCCGCCGCCAGCGCGTGAACAGTTATGGCAAGACCTCGCCGTGCGTGGGGAAACGGTATTTGTGTCATCCGCATCATCCCCATCCCAGCCAGCAGAAGATGACAGCGGCTGGTGGTCATGGCTAACCTCACCCTTTTCAGACACCATCACCATTGCCCCAATTGACCAAGCCGCAGACGCCAAAGCGCAATTTCTATCCGCCCTAGAGCGGCGTGATCCTATCGCGGCAATTGCAGAACTCAAGGCGTGGTCAGATGCGGATGATGAGGTGGCCGCATGGATAGCCGCATGGCAAATGCAGTTTAACGCACGGCAAGACCTTGATCAGGCGATCACCAATCTCATGACGATGTTAGGGCAATAGCATGCGCCGTATAGTCAGTTTCATTATCTGGATCATGATTGTGGCGGCGGTGGCGCATTTTCTGGCTATCCAGCAAGGATCAACGCAGATTGACTGGCTAGGTTGGCGCATTACCGCCCCTACCAGCCTCCTTGTCGCAGCGATGCTCGTGGTGATATGGGCGGTGCTTATTCTGGATCGCTTGCTTAGCTTTGTTGCCAATATCCCAAGACGAATTAGCGGGGGATTTTCCTCGCGGCGAGGGCGGCTTGGTCAAAGGGCACTTGCCCTAGGTATGGCGGCGGCGGCGGCAGGTGAAGGCCGTGAGGCCATTAAACACGCGCGGAAATCCGTTCATTATCTGGGGCATAATGTGATGACGGATTTGCTGATGGCGCAAGCCTCAAGCCTAAGCGGCAACAGCAAATCGGCGCAACGCTATTTTGATGCTCTCAAGGCCAACACTGACACCGCGTATTTTGGACATATCGGGCAGATGCGGCTGGCGCTTGAAGCCGGAGACGAAGCCCTTGCCTTAGCCGCAGGGCGTGAAGCACTTAAGCTCAAACCGCGCTCTGCTAGCATTGCCAATGCTATTTTTGTGATGGAAGCCAAGCAAGGCCATTGGGCAGAGGCCGAGGCCGCCTTGCGGATAGCCTCAAAAGGGTCAATGCCCGTTTCGCATCAAGCCGAGGCCGCCATTTTGCTTGAACGTGCCAGATCGGCAGAAACCCCATCAGAAAAGGCAAAAATCCTTAGCCGCGCCCTTAAGGCAGATGCAGAGTTTTTACCTGCTGTGTTGGCGCAAGCGGATCTCTATCTTGAAGAAAACAAAACCCGAAAGGCAACGGCCTTGCTTGAACGGGCATTTTTGGCCACGCCGCATCCCATGCTGGCTGAAAAACTGATGCTATATTGGTCTGGCCCACCCGGCAAAAAACTGGCGCGGCTGATCACATTGACAGAGAAAGGTGGTGCGCAAAAAGAGGCGCTTTTCGCCGCCGCGAGCATCGCTTTTGAACAACAGCTTTGGGGCGAAGCCGAACGCCTAGCCAAGGCCATTTCCCCCCACGACAGAGATGCCAGGATGTGGCAATTGCTGGCTGATATCGCCGATCATCAGCCCGCGCCAGTCGATGAAGATGGTGAAACCAGCGCCTCTATTCTACGCCAAGCGGCATTGGCGCCAAGACCCCCTGGCTGGACTTGTCAGGCATGTCATAGCCGGCTGGAAGACTATCACGCGATTTGTCCAAATTGTTCGGCTTTTGGCCAGATGCGTTGGCATTAAATCTGTTTCAGGCGTTGCATTCCTGCCAACCATTCTAGGGTGGTGTGCTTAACATTGGCATGAATTGGCATAAAATCTTGCTTTTCCACCAGATAGAGAAACCCAAGGGAGGAAAAAGCTTCTTTATCATAATTGTGAGTCTTGGCCTTTTTCCATGACGGTTGTCTGGAATGGCCTAGCTGCTTATCAATAGCATTTAAGGTGGACATCATCATAGCCATTTAAACGACCATTTGCGGAAAATGTTTATCGGCTCAGGGAAAACCCTGTTTGCGCTTTACACCCATCCCTTCGCCGCATGATTTATCCCATACATCCACTTGCCAAAAGTCTGTTTCTAAAGGTATAAGTCAATTCTTGAGCTGCTGTAGCTCAGTTGGTAGAGCAACTGATTCGTAATCAGTAGGTCGGAGGTTCAAGTCCTCTCAGCAGCACCATTTTTCTCATTCCAATTTCAATCTCATCTTTTACGCCCCAGAAAAGGCATGTCACCGCCCTCGTTAGTGGTCAATGCCCAACCACCCCCCCTATTAAAGGCTGAGAGCGGTTCAAATTTGCTGTCCAAATTGAGATTGTTTTGGCCACAGGCTTGCTTATTTACTCAAGCCTTATAAAAACTGCCCTTTCCCCTTCCTGTGATGATGCCGTAAAATGATCATAGGGTTTTATCCCTTCTGTAGGTGGGATGAGCACTAATTCCAACAAATCATCAATGTCGCAATTAAAATAATCTATTGCATAAATATATATTTAATATTAATAGTTTGATAATATTACGTTTTAATTTTCTAGGAGAAAACAATGAAAGTTGCTGGTGGAGTATTAGGAATTATTGGCGGCGCAATTAATACCATTATTGCTTATTTTGCTTGGGTCGCTGCGTCTGCTCTGGTTTCCTTTGGGCAAAACATTGCAGCCGAAGCAGGTGCTTCAGCTGCTGAAATCGCTGCTGTTTCGAGCGAAAGCGGAGCTGATGGTATTGTAACCTTTCTGTTAATCTTTCTGTTAGTGTCTATTGTTATGGCTGTCTCAGGCATTATGGCATTGGTGCAAAATTCTGCAAAAATGGCTGGCATCATCATGCTTGTTTGCGTTGTCCTTTCACTATTATTGACAGGTTTTCTTGGTATTATTGGCATTATCCTTGGTCTTATTGGCGGTATTCTTGCCGTTATGGCCGCGCCAAAACAAGACATGGCGGCTTAATTTAAGCCCAAAAGATATTTTCAAATATCCCCGGTTTATCCGGGGATATTTTTTTGGGGGGTTTTGTTTTTGGATCATGTGATTAACAAAACACAAGGCGAGACCAAGATAATTTTCCCTATTAGGATCTGAGCCGCATCCATGTCTTCCTTCAGCATCAGAGCCAATATTGCTTTTGTCAAAAGCCAATGGCGGTTTTTGTTGTTTGGCTTATTGCTGGCGTTTTTTTCATCCCCTGGGCAGACATTTTTTATTTCGCTGTTTTCTGCCCAAATCCGATCAGAATTACAGTTAAGCCACGGTGATTTTGGCATGATCTATGCCGCTGGCACTTTGGTTAGCGCTGCGGTGATAATCTTTCTTGGGCGGCTGGTGGATGTGATCAGGCTTAAGACCATTTCCCTCATCATCGTTGTTGGTCTGGCTATGGCCGCTGGCTTTTTTTCCATGATTTCATCGGTACTGACTTTAGCGTTTGGCATTTTCTTTCTGCGCCTCACCGGTCAAGGCATGATGAGTCATCTCTATACCACGGCCATGAGCCGCCGCTATATCGCTGAACGCGGCCGCGCTGTGGCTATTGCGACCCAAGGCCACCCTCTGTCTGAGGTGATTATGCCTGCGCTGATCTTATTTCTTTTGCTGACTGTGGATTGGCGTCAGGCTTGGCAAATCACGGCACTTCTGGTTCTTATCATTATGGTGCCAGCTTGTCTTTTGTTGTCAGGCCGTCAAGACGGTCAAGATGGCGGCGGTGTCGAAGACCTTGCCACTGGCAGAGACGGACAACACTGGACCAGTTCTGAAGTGGTGTTGCAATGGCGTTTTCTTTTGTTAGCAGGGTTAGTTTTAGCACCGGCCTTTACCTCAACCGGATTATTTTTCCATCAGATTTATTTTGCGCATACCAAGGGGATATCCCTGCTGATCTGGACAAGCGGATATCCTATTTATGCGGCTTGCAGTATTTTTGGCAGTCTGATTGGCGGCATGATGGTTGATCGCTTTAGCGCCATTCGATTGGCATCGCCTGCGGTCATGGCACTAAGCCTGCCTGTGTTGTTGCTGGGATGGATCGCTCCTGCTCATTTGATCTGGGTTTATTTTGCGGTCTTTGGGTTGGCGCAAGGAATGGTCTATGCTGTTGTCACACCCATCTGGGCCGAACTTTACGGCAGTCGCCATCTTGGCAGCATTAAGGCTATCATGCACGCGATGATGGTATTTGCCTCAGCGTTATCCCCGGCGGCACTAGGATTAATGATTGACGCTGGATATTCCCTAGGGGAAACGCTTTTGGTGTTAGGGGCGGTTCCGGTCATGGCTGGCGTATTTGGGTTTTTTGGAACAAGACCATTGTGCTTGTGTACAAAGGATTTTTCGACAAGAACGATCAGGTCTTTCTCTCACACACACTCGCGCGTGCGTACACACGCGCGCGCTCACACACACTCAACCTTGCGTGGGACCAGGAGTCGCTGCAACAGTTGATTGA
>JALRFL010000176.1 GCA_023259875.1 Alphaproteobacteria bacterium | reverse complement strand
TTAACGCATATGATCGCTCATGTCGCAGGCTTGGGCGTAGGGGACTTTGTTCATACCATGGGGGATGCTCATCTTTATCTCAATCATCTTGACAAGGCCGAAGAACAATTAGCCAGAACCCCTCGGCCTTTGCCACAGCTTAGTTTGATCAATCCCCCTGATCGGCTTGAAGATTTTACCGCTGATCACATTGCTTTTGAGGGCTATGACCCACATCCACATATCGCCGCGCAGGTGGCGGTATGACAATGTTAACTTCGCGTTATCCTCTGGTGGCGGTAGTAGCCATGGCAAAAAATAGGGTCATAGGTGATGGTCAGCAATTGCTCTGGCATATCCCCGGTGACTTGCCACGGGTTAAGGCTCTGACCATGGGACGGCCTCTCATCATGGGACGCCGCACCTATCAGTCCATTGGGCGCCCTTTACCGGGACGGGCGAATATTGTGCTTACCCGGCAAAAGGACTGGCAGGCAGATGGGGTGATCACCGCCCATAGCATGCAAGAGGCGGTTTCCACAGCCGAGGATTGGATTGATGCCGAAACAAACAGAACAAAAGAAATTATCATTTTTGGCGGCGGTGATATCTATGCCGCCTTTCTGCCAAGCCTTCATGCCATTGATCTGACCGAAGTGGATTTAACCCCACAAGGTGATGCGACTTTCCCATCTCTTGATCCTGATGAATGGAGAGAGATTAGCCGCCAGCATCACGCCGCCGCCGATGGCGGTATCAGTTTTGATCTGGTGCGTTTGGAACGCGCATAAACAAACGCCCCAATGCTGCTGCTGGCGGTTAGCGCAATTTAGCTTATGGTGATTTTTGGGGCAGGGCGTGATTGTTCCGGCAACGCGCCCAACAGCTTTTCGGCGATATTCAGATAGGCTTTGCTATGCTCCCCTTGAGGATCAGAAACCAACACGGGTTGCCCTGCATCTGCCCCTGCTCGGATAGCCATTTCTAGGGGAATAGCTCCAAGAAAGGGCAGGCCAAGGCGTTTTGCTTCTTCCTCGGCACCGCCGCGGCTAAAGATATCATGCTGGCTTTGGCAATCGGGGCAAACAAAATAACTCATATTCTCAATGATACCTAAAACAGGAACATGGACTTTGCGGAACATATTAAGCCCTTTACGCGCGTCAATGAGTGCCAAATCCTGCGGCGTTGAGACAATAATCGCGCCAGCCAGCTTTGCCCGTTGGGAAAGCGTCAATTGGGCGTCACCTGTGCCGGGTGGCATATCAATGATCAAAATATCAGGCTCACCCCATTCAACATCACGCAACATTTGCTCTAACGCAGACATGACCATGGGACCACGCCAAATGGTAGGGGCATCTTCGTCCATCAGAAACCCGATCGACATAGCGGTGAGACCATGCGCTTTGATCGGCATTAGTTTATTATTTTCGGCAACAGGGCGCTGGCTTGTTCCCAATAATCGCGGTAAGGATGGGCCATATATATCAGCATCAAGAATAGCGACTTTTTGCCCCAGATGCTGAAAGGCCAGCGCCAGATTGATTGCCGTGGTGGATTTGCCAACGCCACCTTTGCCTGATGCCACCGCAATGACATATTTTGCCGGTTGATAGACACGGGCTTGTTGATCATCAGCAGAATGGGCAGGGGCGGCGCTTTTATCCGCAGGGCTTGATGGGCGATGGGCGGTTAGCATGGCGGTTGCTGACAAAACCCCGGGCAAAGCACGAATAGCCGCTTCGGCGGCGGTTTTTATCGGTTCAATGGCTTCGGGATGATTAGGGTCAGCCTGAAGTGAGAATCCCACATGACCGTTTTTCACCACAACACCAGATATCAGGCCGCCAGAGATCAGATCTTGAGGCTTGCCATCAATCGTGATGGCACTTAGGGTATGAAGAACTTGTTCTTCGGTGATAGGTGAGGACATGCCGCTCTCGCTTTCATATGATCGTAGGGTTGTTGGTTTGCCATTTTGCTGATTGTGATGATATTCATCTCTTTATTTAGTGATTTTGCCAAGAGATTAAAGATCGTTTCTTGAAAAGATGGCATGGCAAACAAATATAAGGTGAGAAGATTGTTTGAGTGTGAGAGATGGGCAAGACAAAACGCAGTCCTTTTCACCAAAGGAAGCCCTGCTTTGAGCAGGTAAAACGCAACAAAGCTAGTCATAGCGGAGAAAAATATGCCGTGGAATAATCAGGGTAACGGAAACAACAATCAGGGCGGATCCGGTGGCCCATGGGGAAGCGGCGGTGGTCAAGGCCCCGGCTCGCGTGACCCAAAATCAGATTTCGACAGTTTCATTCGCAAAGGCAAAGATAATATGGGTCAATTTCTGCCCAATTTCTTTCGTGGCCCCCATGCGATTACCATTTTGCTGGTCTTGGCTTTATTCGGGTGGCTCGCATCTGGCTTTTACCGCGTGAATACCCAACAAGAAGGCGTGGTGTTGCGGTTTGGTAAATGGGTTGAAACCACTCCGCCGGGATTGCATTACCATCTGCCTTACCCTATCGAAAGCGTTTTAACGCCAGAGGTTACACGCGATAACCGAATTAATATCGGGTTTCGCAGCCTTGGTGATGGCGGCAATGTTAATCGCCGTGACATTCCTTTTGAAAGCGAAATGATCACAGGCGATGAGAATATCGTTGATATTGATTTTGTTGTTTTTTGGCGCATTGGTGATGCGGGAAAATATCTCTTTAATCTCACTGATCCTGAGGAAACCACCAAAGTGGCCGCAGAGGCCGTGATGCGTGAGATTGTCGGCCGGGTCGATATTCAGTTTGCCCTAACCGATGGTCGTGAGCAAATTCAGTCCCAAGCCAAACAGCAACTTCAAGCCTTGTTGGATGAATATCAAGCCGGGGTGATTATTCGTGAAGTGCAACTGTTGGCCGTTGATCCCCCACTGGATGTGATTGACGCCTTTAACGAGGTGCAAAGAGCCAGACAAGATAAAGACAGGCTAAAGAACGAAGCGCAGGCCTACAGCAATGATATTATTCCGCGCGCGCGTGGTGAGTCAGCTAAAATCATTGCCGAAGCCGAAGCCTATGCCGCGCAGATCGTTAATCAGGCCGAAGGTGACGCCTCACGCTTTACCCAGATTTACGAAGCCTATCTGGTCAATAAAGATGTCACCAAAGAGCGTATCTATATTGAAACGCTTGAAGAGATTATGAGCAATGTTGACAAAATTATCATTGATGACGGAGCAAGCGGTAACGGGGTCGTCCCTTATCTGCCCTTATCCGAAATCACCAAATCAAAGCCATAAACGAGAGCAGAGAGGATAAAAACGATGCGTCTTCAAACTTATATTCTGATCGCTCTCGGGTTGCTGGCTTTCATCAGTTACAATACCCTATTCGTGGTTCAACAAACCCAGCAAGCTATCGTGCTTCAGTTTGGTGAACCTAAGCGAACCGTGCAAGAGCCGGGGTTAAATTGGAAAATCCCATTCATCCAAAATGTTGTTTTTTACGAAAACCGTGTTCTTTCCATGGTGTCCCAAGGATCAGAGCAAGTCATCTTATCTGACCAGAAGCGACTGGAAGTGGATACTTATGCGCGTTATTCGATTGTTGATCCGCTGAAATTCTATCAAACCGTTCGCACCGTTCGCATTGCACAAGAACGGCTAGAGGCCATGGTCGATTCCTCAACGCGTCGGGTTCTTGGTAATCATTCTTTGGTGGATATCCTGTCCGAAAAGCGAAGTGAGATCATCAGCACCATCCGCAATGAGGTAAATACCTCAGCCGAAGCCCTAGGGATTAGCATTGTGGATGTGCGGATCAGGCGTGCGGATTATCCTGATGCCACATCACAGAACATCTTTAACCGGATGAAATCTGAACGGGAGCGTGAAGCGAAAGAGTTCCGCGCCACAGGTGAGGAAGAAGCCCAGAAAATTCGGGCAACGGCAGATAAAGAGCGTACCGTTCTGATTGCCGAAGCGCGCCGTGCCGCCGAAATCATTCGCGGTAGTGGGGACAGCAAGTCCATCGCTATTTACGCAGAAGCCTTTGGTGTGGATGAAGATTTCTATTCTTTCTATCGTTCCATGCAGGCTTACCGCAAATCCTTTGGTGAAAACTCAACCTCTATGTTGCTTTCCCCTGATAGTGAGTTTTTCCGTTATTTCGGAAACAAAACGGGGGAAATGCCCAGTGATGCCCAGTGATGCTAAGTGAAGCTAAGTAGTAAAGCCTTTGGGGGTGCCATGCCGCAAAGAGGCCTGATTATAGCCACATTATCAGGCCATGCTTTCGGGATGTTTCAATATTGAACTTGTAACCGGAGACCACGATGCCTTTTGATGGACAAGCTATCGCAGCAACAAAAACAAAAGACCAAAGGTTGGGTCAAGATCATCTTTGGCAAGACCCTCAGGCCGAAGCGTCACGCTATTTTGGCTTTCATGTCGTCCTAGCAGGCGTGGTGTTGCTGACCATGATGGTCATGCCAGCTTTTGCCAATGACCGGCCACAAAGCTTTGCTGATCTGGCTGAGGCGTTATCCCCTTCTGTTGTAAATATCTCAACCACAACGGTGGTGGGCAAAGACAATGATGATGATTTGCAATTTCCCCCCGGATCGCCATTTGAAGACTTTTTCGAAGAGTTTCGTGATGGGGAAAATCGCCGAACAGCGCAAGCGCTTGGGTCAGGGTTTATTGTGTCAGCAGAGGGTTTTGTCGTCACCAATAACCATGTCATTGATGGGGCAGATGCTATTCGGGTCACACTTTATAATGACCGCAGTTTTGATGCCACGCTGATTGGCCGTGATCCCAAAACCGATATTGCCGTGCTAAAGATTGAACCGGGTGACGAAACCCTTAACCCGGTCTCTTTCGGCGATAGTGACGCCATGCGTGTTGGTGATTGGGTGCTGGCTATTGGCAATCCTTTTGGCCTAGGCGGAAGCGTCACTGCAGGGATTATCTCGGCGCGTGGGCGTGATATCGGCAGTGGCCCTTATGATGATTTCATCCAAACAGACGCAGCGATTAATCGCGGTAATTCTGGTGGCCCTCTCTTTAACCTTGATGGGGAAGTGATTGGCATTAATACCGCGATTTTCTCACAATCCGGCGGATCGGTCGGTATTGGTTTTGCTATTGCGTCTAATCTGGCAGAAAATGTTGTGCTTCAGCTTCAAGAATATGGTCAGACCAGACGCGGCTGGTTGGGCGTCTTTATTCAGGAAATCACACCGGAGATTGCCGAGAACTTTGGTCTTGAAAATGAAAACGGGGCGTTGGTGTCGTCAGTTCATGATGGTGGCCCTGCCGAGGAAGCCGGTATTCAAGCAGGTGATGTGGTGATTGCCTTTAATGGTAAGCCGATTGAAGAAATGCGTAGCTTGCCGCGAATTGTTGCGGAATCAGCGATTGGCAAGCCGCTTGATGTCACCGTCATGCGCGAAGGCAAAAAGTTAAATTTAAAGGTGACGCTTGGGGTTCTTGAAGAAGCTGAAGAAGCCGGACTATTCGCCGGAACGCCAAACAGTAGTGATCCCAATGGCCCTGTGGAAATGACAGAGCTAGGGATGACGCTAGATCATCTTAATCCAGACCTGCGGCAAGAGTTCACCATCGGTGATGATGTTGAAGGGGTTATTATCACTGAGGTAAAACCAGGGGCGCCAGCGGATGAAAGCGGCCTCATGGCTGGTGATGTGATCCGCCGCGTTGGTAAAGTTCAGGTGGAAAATCTGGATCAAGCGCGCAAAGCCATTAAGGCAGAGTTGGATGCAGAAAAAACTAGTATTCTTTTGCTGATCAACCGCCAAGGCCGGCGATCGTCGTGTTGATAACCTTATCTTACGCATAACCGACGGATGGGGTTTTTCCGTTTTCACGCGCCACACCACCCCCGGGCTCTG
>JALRFL010000047.1 GCA_023259875.1 Alphaproteobacteria bacterium | reverse complement strand
ATCCGGATTTCTGTGGGATTAGAAGATATCAAAGATATCAAAGATGATTTTGATCGCGCCCTGAAAAAGGCGCGAAAGGCCGTCACAGGCAAGGGGAACTAGCCTATGTATGTCACGGTTCACGATCAAAACATTTTTGTTTCCACCGGTGGGCGGGCGTTTCAACCTGATGCGCCGGTGCTTTTGCTCATCCACGGCAGTGGACAAAGCCATTTGACTTGGCTGCTTCAGGCCAGATTTTTTGCTAATCGCGGTTGGTCTGTGCTGGCGCCGGATTTCCCTGCCCATGGGCTGAGTGGGGGTGAGCCGCTAACCAGCATTTCAGAAATGGCGGATTGGTGTCATGATCTCTTAGAGACCCTTAAGGTGGATCAAGCCACGGCGGTTGGACATTCTCAAGGCGGATTGGTCACCCTTGAATTGGCAAGCCGGCACCCCCACCGTGTGAATGGTGTTGGTCTGATTGCACTTGGTCTCACCATTGGTGTTAATCCGGCGCTGATTGATATGGCAGATCATAATGAAATGGCGGCCTTTGATGCGATGCTGTCATGGGGGCATGGGCGCGACGGAAAATTCCACGATCACCCTATGCCCGGAAACAGCCATGTGAATCTGGGCAAGCGGATCATGGCTGATAATCCCTCCGGAACCTTAGCCGCTGATTTGCGCGCCTGCTCGGCCTATCAGAATGGGGCAGACGCGGCGAGTAAGATCACACAGCCAACAGTGATCATTCTGGCAAAAGAAGACCAGATGACACCATGGAAACATGGTAAAGCGATGGCGGACGCCATCCCCCACGCAAGCACCGTCACGATACCTGATGCAGGCCATATGTTGCCGATTGAACGTGGTGATGAAGTCAATCAGGCCTTGCGGCAACTTTTAGAAGGGCAGAAAGCAAAATAATATGATGAAAGATATTCCTTTTCATTCTATCGCGGTGATTGGTGCTGGCACGATGGGCAGCGCTATCGCAGGACAAATTGCAAACGCAGGGCTTTCGGTCTTGTTGCTTGATATGCCCGATGATGATGGGGATGAGGTAAATAGCCGCGCCATTGATGCGGTGGAAAGGCTGAAGAAATCTGACCCTCCGGCTTTGTTTTCTAAGGCCTGCGCGGAACGCATTCAGGTTGGGAATATCCGTGATGATATGGGCAAACTGGCTAAAGCCGATTGGATCATTGAGGCGGTGGTTGAACGGCTTGATATTAAAAAAGCCCTTTATCAACAGCTTGCGGCGGTTATTCCAGCAGACGCGGTGGTGACCTCAAACACCTCAACGATACCAATCCGCGTTCTGGTTGAAGATATGCCAACGGATTTCCGCCGCCGTTTTGCCATCACCCATTATTTTAACCCTGTGCGTTATATGCGGCTTCTTGAATTGGTTGAAGGCGAGGAAACCGATGCTGCCATTATGGCGCGCCTCAAAGATATGAATGACCGAGTATTAGGCAAAGGCGTGGTGCAGTGCCGTGACACTCCGGGGTTTCTTGGCAATCGGGTGGGCGTGTTTGCCCTTCAAGTGGGTCTTGCCGAAGCCGCCGCCCATAACCTTGCCATTGATCACGCTGACGCGGTGATGGGTCGGCCTATGGGAATCCCAAAGACAGGCATTTTTGGGCTGTATGATCTGATCGGTGTGGATTTGATGGCTGATGTTGTTGCCACACTTGCCACTATTCTTCCCCCTGATGATGCCTTTCACGTGGTGGGCGAAAGCAAAAATCCCGTTGCCCCTTTGATTAAATCTATGCTGGCTGATGCATGGGCCGGGCTGGTTTTTGCACAAAAGCCATCACGAGCCGCGCGCAGGGCGATTTGAACTGAATGATCTTTACGCCGCGATTTTTGCGATCCCGTCGATCAGCCTA
>JALRFL010000006.1 GCA_023259875.1 Alphaproteobacteria bacterium | reverse complement strand
GCCTGCGCTGCAGGGGTTCAAGCCATTGGTGACGCACTGCGCTTACTCAAAACGGGTGAGGCTAAAGTCGCTTTGGCGGGGGGCACTGAGGCGTGTATTGATCCTTTGTCCTTAGCGGGCTTTGGTGCGCTGAAAGCGCTTTCGACTTGTAATGATGCTCCTGAGAAAGCGTCACGTCCTTTTGATCAAGGTCGCGAAGGCTTTGTCATGGGGGAAGGCGCAGGGGTTTTGGTGCTGGAAGAATACGAACACGCCAAGGCACGCGGCGCAAAAATCTACGCTGAAATCAAAGGCTATGGACTTTCGGGTGATGCTTATCACATCACTGCCCCAGCTGAAGATGGCGATGGTGGGTTTCGTTCCATGTCGGCGGCATTAAAAAATTCTGGCCTAAACATTGATGAAATTGACTATATCAATGCTCATGGCACCTCTACTCCGCTCGGCGATATGATTGAACTCAACGCGGTTTCAAAACTTTATCATGGGGATAAAGCCGCCGTGAATATGTCGTCAACCAAAAGTGCGACTGGGCATTTATTAGGTGCGGCTGGCGCGATTGAAGCTATTTTTTCAATCATGGCGGTTCATCACGATACCTTGCCGCCAACTCTCAATCTAGATGATCCTTCAGATGATGTCGGGCCGATCAATCTGGTACCGCATGAGGCACAGCAGAAAACGGTTCGTAACGCGCTTTCCAATTCGTTTGGATTTGGCGGAACTAATGCTTCGCTGATTGTGGGCAAGTTGGACTAACAAGAGGGTGTCTGAGCGCGGCTCTGATAACGCCTCTGTCTCTCGGTCTTTTTTATTTTATCGTAGGCTGATTAAGCTCACTCTTGCCATATCTGTGGTGGCGATTTTTGTTTTTGTGATCGGGTTTATTTGGGTTAGCGCGGTTCTTCAGCGTCCCTCGTTGGCAACCCAAGATATTATCCTAGAAATTAAACCCGGGGATGGCCGTGTGGTCATCAGCCAGCGGTTGAATCACATTGGCCTGTCTCATCATCCCTTGGTGTACCGCATCGAAGAATGGCGGCGTGGCAAAGGATATTTGCCAAAGGCAGGGGAATATCGCTTTATGGCAGATGGCACATTGTCTGAGGCTATGGACATAATCCATAAAGGCGTTCCCATTCAGCATGATTTGACGATATCTGAGGGGCTGAGTTCACAGCAGATTGTTGCCTTGCTTGAAAACGACGACCGCCTGTCTGGTGCTATCACAAATCTTCCTGATGAAGGCAGTTTATTGCCAGAAACCTATTCCTTTTCACGGCATACCGACCGCAATGCCTTGATCCGCAGAATGCAGCAATCACAAGAGATCAAGTTTGCGGAAATTTGGGCAAGCCGTGATCCTGATCATATCCTGAAAACCCTAGAAGATGCGGTTATTTTAGCATCAATTGTGGAAAAGGAAACGGGCATAGCGGATGAACGCGGTCTGGTGGCATCAGTGTTTTTGAACCGCATGAAAGCCAGCATGAAATTGCAATCTGATCCCACCGTTCTCTATGGTCTTGAGCAAGATGGCATCGTTGTTGAAAGCCTTCTGCGTTCGCATCTCAAGCATGACTCGCCATGGAACACTTATCGCATTAAGGCCTTACCGCCCAGCCCGATCAGCAACCCCGGGCTTGCCACTTTCCTTGCTGTCGTTAAGCCAGAGGCATCAGATTATTTTTACTTTGTTGCAGATGGAAAAGGGGGGCATCGGTTTGCCAAAACCTATGATCAGCACAAGGCCAATATCAAGCTTTGGAAAGAGACGACAGGTGACAATTAATCGGATTGCGAATAGGTCATTGTTTATCCCTGCTTGCCTGTTGTAGAGTAAGATGATTTAGAACGGAAAGACCCTTTGAGTGATGATAACATCTGATGCAACCCTGCCTTCTTCCGTCACACGCCGTGGCCTTATGCTGGTGCTATCTTCACCATCAGGGGCAGGAAAGTCGTCCATTTCACGCAAATTGTTAGACCAAGATGATAACATCAGCCTTTCGATTTCCGCGACTAGCCGCAAGCGCCGTCCGGGTGAGGTTGAAGGCGTGGATTATCACTTTGTTGAGCCGCAAGAGTTTCAGATGATGATCAATGAAAACCGGTTTCTTGAACACGCCAAGGTGTTTGATCATTATTATGGAACGCCTTCTGCCCAAGTTATGGAGAAAATTGAGTCTGGCAGTGATGTGCTGTTTGATATCGACTGGCAAGGCACCCAGCAGTTGAAAGCCAAAGCCCGTGATGATTTGATTTCTGTGTTTATTTTGCCCCCATCTTATCGCGAATTAGAAACGCGCCTTAAAAAGCGCAACCAAGACTCGGATATGGAGGTCGCAAAACGCATGTCAAAAGCGGCAGATGAGCTTAGCCACTATGCCGAATATGATTATATTATCATCAATCATGACTTGGACGCATCCGTGCGTCATGTTCATGCTATTTTAGCCGCCGAACGGCAACGCCGCTTTCGCATGAACGGGCTGACAGAGTTTGTCAGGCAGCTTCAGGCAGGCTATTAACCGCGCTGGTGTTTAAGGGTGCGAGCAAGAACACAAAACTCATCCAGAGTGAGGGATTCAGGGCGTCTTTGCCCATCAATGCCGGCCTTGTCCAGCAAGGCCGTACCGCCTAATCCCCGTAAAGAGGCGCGCAACATTTTCCGCCTTTGATTGAAAGCCGTTTTGGTAATCTCTTGCAACACTTCCCTGTCGGCAGGAAAAGCCGGGGTAGGCCGCGGCAGTAATCGTATTACGCTTGAAGTGACTTTGGGCGGCGGCACAAAAGCGGTAGGCGGAATATCAAAGCAGAGTTTCGTTTCTGCTAACCATTGGCACATGATGCTAAGGCGGCCATAATTCCCGCCTCCCGGTTGCGCAGTAATGCGTTCTGCCACCTCACGTTGAAACATTAAGGTCATGGATTGAAACGCGGTGGCGTGATCTAGCCAGCCAAACAACAACGGCGTCGCAATATTATAGGGCAGATTGGCGATAATCTGGCGCGGGGCATCAGCAGGGCCTAATTCCTGCACTGGCATAGCCAGCGCGTCACCCTTAATAATGCTAAGCCGTCCGTTGCTGGCCTCCACCAAGGGTTGAAGCGCCACAATCGCACGGCTATCTTTTTCAATGGCGATCACGCGCTCTGCCCCTGCCATAAGAATGGCACGGGTCAAACCGCCGGGCCCGGGGCCTATCTCAATCA
>JALRFL010000255.1 GCA_023259875.1 Alphaproteobacteria bacterium | reverse complement strand
AGTCCCACTGGTGATTTCATATATGCCATTCCTGAAGACAATGAAGAAACAGTAACTTCCACTTCATTGACATATTACAACGCTTGGAATGCAGTTTCTGAATGTACGATTGCTCAGATCGAAGCAGGTGTTTATAAGGCCAGAACGCTTGAGATGGATGATGGGCAATCTGGCTCTGATGCGGATGGCGACAACGCTGGTTTGGTGCCAGCTTTGCATTATTTGACGATTTCAAATCGGATTGGACTTGGGGATCAGGTCTCTGAATACGCTGATGGGTCGCTTTCGGTTAAAGACAAAAATGTGGTTGTGATCGGGGGCGGCGATACCGCCATGGACTGTGTGCGGACAGCAATCCGTCAGGATGCCAAAAGTGTCACTTGTGTTTATCGCCGTGACCGCGCCAATATGCCGGGTTCAGCAAGAGAGGTTATGAACGCCGAAGAAGAAGGTGTGCGGTTTGAATGGTTGTCGCAGCCCGTTGCCTTAGACAAAGACAAAAACGGTCAGATCACGGGCGTGGTCTGTCAAAGAAGCCGTCTTGGGGCACCTGACGCGAGCGGCAGGCAAAGCCCAGAGCCGATTGCGGCGTCGGATTATACCTTAAAGGCGGATATGGTGATTATGGCCCTTGGCTTTGACCCAGAAGATATGCCGAATATGTTTCATGAACCGCGCCTCAAAGTATCGCGTTGGGGCACTATCAGCATTGATTGGAAAACAATGATGACCAGTTTGGATGGGGTTTTTGCCGCAGGGGATATTGTGCGCGGCGCCTCACTCGTTGTTTGGGGCATAAGAGACGGCCGCGATGCCGCGACCCATATTGACAACTGGCTGACCCGAAAAAAGGCCGAGGCCAGCATAAAGGCAAATCAGAAAACAGCCTCAACCAGATAAAAGCTTACCGCAAAGCATCAGCTATGCCGCTGACTAACCGCTAAGGATAATGACAATGACGCCATCCTATAAAAATGCCGCTTCTCAACACTCCGGCTATGGGGATACCGCTTGGTTGAAAAACCGACTTGAGATGCAGGATCGTCTTCAACAAGGTGGGGTATGGTCACCTGACCAAGAACATGACGCTTGCGGTGTTGGCATGGTCGCGGCAATTGACGGTAAGCCCTCTCGCCAAGTGGTGGAAAAAGGCATTGAGGCCTTACGCGCGGTTTGGCATCGCGGCGCGGTTGATGCCGATGGGAAAACAGGTGATGGGGCAGGTATTCATTTAGAAATCCCGCGCGATTTCTTTGTTGAACATATCGCCCATACAGGTCATGCCGTTGATGATGGCCGCATTGGTGTTGGCATGGTCTTTTTGCCAAGAACCGATATGGCGGCGCAAGAACGCTGCCGCTGTATTGTTGAGGATGAGATTCTGGCCGCAGGATTCACGATTTACGGATGGCGGCAAGTGCCTGTGGATATATCGGTTATTGGAAGCCGCGCCGAAGCTACCCGTCCTGAAATTGAACAAATTATGTTCTCAACCCCAATTGATGAAGAAGAAGATGCCATTGAGCGCAAGCTTTATGTCATTCGCCGAAAGATTGAAAATGCGGTTCTGGCGGAACGCATTATGGAGTTTTATTTGTGTTCCTTTTCGGTGCGCTCAATTATCTATAAAGGGATGTTTCTGGCAGAGCAGGTATCTGATTTCTATCCTGATCTGAAGGATGAACGCTTTATTTCACGCTTTGCGGTTTATCATCAGCGCTATTCAACGAACACATTCCCGACCTGGCGTCTGGCGCAACCTTTCCGTGTGCTTGCCCATAATGGGGAAATCAACACTTATCGCGGCAATTTGAACTGGATGTCTTGTCACGAAGACCGGATGAGCTCGCCACTCTTTGGAGAAGATGTTGAGCATCTCAAGCCCTTGGTGCAAGGGGGATCATCGGATTCTGCCGCGCTTGATGCGGTGTTTGAATTGATGCTGCATGGTGGGCGCGACTTGCCAATGGTCAAAACCATGATGGTCCCCGAAGCCACAGGTGATGACGCCCCAAAAGACCTGAAAGATCTCTATGGGTATTGCAACGCCGTCATGGAACCATGGGATGGCCCAGCCGCTTTGGCGTCGGTGTCAGGGGATTGGGTGTTGGCATCGGTTGACCGCAACGGTCTGCGCCCCATGCGCGTCACGATCACAAATGATGGCTTTATCATCGCCGGATCAGAAACTGGCATGGTGCAGGTTGATGAACATCAGATCGTTGAAAAAAGCCGCCTTGGACCAGGGCAGATGATCGCGGTTAATCTGGCAGAAGGTAAGGTTTATCATGATGCAGAACTCAAGCAGATGCTGATTAAGAGAAAAGATTGGGGGCGTTGGCTTGGGCGTTCGCAAGTGATGGATAATCTGTTGGCCGCCAGCAAAAACATTCCTGAAAAAATTATCTCAGGTGATGATATGCGCCGCCGCCAACTAACGGCAGGATGGACGCTAGAAGATTTGGAATTGTTGCTTCAGCCCATGGCAGAAGACGGCAAGGAAGCCATCGGGTCAATGGGGGATGATACGCCCCTTGCGGTGTTGTCGAACAAATATCGCGGTTTGCATCATTTTTTCCGTCAGAATTTCTCACAAGTCACAAACCCGCCGATTGACTCATTGCGTGAACGCCATGTCATGACCTTGCGCACACGGCTTGGCAATCTTGGCAATATTCTGGATGAGAGCGCAGAGCAGTGTGACCACCTTTTGCTTAATTCCCCTGTTTTGACCACCGCAGAAGAAAGCTCACTTCAGCAATGGTTAGGGGATCGTGCCGCGGTGATTGATGTTACCGTGGATGCCAATCTTGATGCAGAGGGGTTTCAGCAAGCCATAGATGATATTGAACGCGCCGCCGAGGAAGCGGTGCGTGGTGGAGCGGAACATTTGATGCTGGATGATCGCAACACTTCTGCTGATCGGATTGCTATTCCGTCTATTGTTGCGGTTGGTGCTGTGCATTCGCATTTGGTGCGGCAACAATTGCGCACCTTTACCTCAATCAACATAGCGAGTGGCGAATGTTTAGATGTTCACCATATTGCGGTTTTGATTGGCGTTGGGGCGACAACGGTGACGCCTTGGTTGGCCGAAGCCTGTATCAAAGATCGTCATGAACGCGGGCTTTTCAAAGGGATGAGCCTTGATACCGTGATTGGCAATTACCGGACGGCAATTGAAAATGGTTTGCTGAAAATCATGTCCAAGATGGGAATCTCGGTGCTGGCGTCTTATCGTGGGGGCTATAATTTTGAGGCCCTTGGCCTGTCCCGATCGCTGGTTTCTCGGTATTTTCCGCCAATGTCATCCCGAATTTCAGGGTTGGGGCTGTCAGGCATCTTTAGCCAGATTAAGGCTCTGCATGACAAAGCATGGTCAGAACAAAAAGCGGTGCTGCCGGTGGGCGGCTTTTTCCGTTTCCGCCAATCTGGCGAACATCACGCTTTTGATGCGAATGCGATACACGCCATGCAAAGAGCGTGTGATACCGGCAGTTATGAAGCGTGGAAAGCATATAGCGATATCGTATCTCGCGCACGCCCTGTGAATTTGCGTGACCTGCTGGATTTCGTCTCAAAATATGACGCGGTAAATATTGATCAGGTGCAAAGCATAACGGAAATTCGAAAAAGGCTGGTCTCACCGGGGATTTCGCTTGGTGCGCTTAGCCCCGAGGCGCACGAGACCTTATCCATCGCCATGAACAGAATTGGTGCTAAGTCAGATTCTGGCGAAGGCGGCGAAGACCCGGCGCGGTTTGTTTTAAGAGATAATGGCGACAACCCATCCTCAGCGATTAAACAAGTGGCGTCAGGCCGTTTTGGTGTCACCGCAGAATATCTGAACAGTTGCGAAGAGCTTGAGATTAAAGTGGCCCAAGGCGCAAAGCCAGGTGAAGGTGGGCAATTGCCGGGGATTAAGGTAGATAGCCTGATCGCCAGATTGCGCCATTCCACCCCCGGTGTGACCTTGATCTCACCGCCTCCGCATCACGATATCTATTCGATTGAGGATTTGGCACAGCTGATTTATGACCTAAAGCAAATCAATCCGGACGCAAAGGTCTGCGTGAAACTGGTGGCGTCAACCGGCATTGGAACGATTGCCGCCGGTGTTGCCAAAGCGAAAGCCGACGCCATTTTGGTGTCAGGTCATGGCGGCGGCACCGGGGCCAGCCCGCAATCATCGATCAAACATGCCGGCATGCCATGGGAAATGGGTTTGTCGGAAGTGCATCAGGTTTTATCGATGAATGATCTGCGTGACAAAGTCGTTTTACGCACCGATGGCGGGCTAAAAACCGGACGCGATATCGTTATGGCGGCCATGCTTGGGGCGGATGAATATGGTATTGGCACCTCGTCGCTGATCGCTATGGGGTGCATTATGGTGCGCCAGTGCCATTCAAATACCTGCCCGGTCGGGGTATGCACGCAACGTGACGATCTGCGTGCAAAATTTGAAGGCACGCCGGAAAAAGTTGTCCAGCTCTTTACACATCTTGCCGAAGAAGTGCGGGAAATCCTTGCCCAGCTTGGCTTTACCTCGTTGCAACAGGTGATTGGGCGTACCGACCTTTTGACGCAGGTCAGCCGCGGTGATGCGGCGCTTGATGACCTTGATCTCAACCCCATTCTGGTTCGTGTCGATGGCGCCACCGATTTGGTTAGCTGTCGTGACAAACCGCGCGTAGAGGTTCCAGACACGCTGGATGCGCTAATGGTCACTGACGCCAAGCTGGCGCTGGAAAATGGCGCAAAAATGCAGCTGTCCTATAATGTCGAAAATACCCAGCGTGCGATCGGCACGCGGTTGTCGTCACATATTGTGCGGCGCTTTGGTATGACCGGCCTGCGCGAGGGGCATATTTCGGTACGGTTGCGCGGATCGGCCGGGCAATCGCTTGGCGCTTTTGCAACGCAGGGCCTGTGTCTTGAGGTTATCGGTGATGCCAATGACTATGT
>JALRFL010000186.1 GCA_023259875.1 Alphaproteobacteria bacterium | reverse complement strand
CATGATGACGAATAACCGAATGGCAGATATGATGGAAGAAGCTATGATGGCGGCACGAAACCGATCAGAGGAGCTTGGTCAATAAACTGGCTCTACCGCTTGGCAAGTCACGGACTTCAGCCTATGTAAAGGATAAGGGCAGAGTGGCGCCCCATCAGGAAAGGCCATCAAAAAGGATTGGTAACTGCTATGAACACATCAGCATCTGAACAATCGTATCCTGTTGATCAAGCCCGACGCGCGCTTGGTAAAGCGGCGCTTCATCTGTTGTCTGAAATGCCGTATGCAGAATTAGACCTTGAAAAGATCATTACTGCCGCTGAGGTTGAAAGCGACCTCGCCCGAAGGCTTTTTCAAGATAAACTTGAAGTGGTTGAAACCGGACTTGCTAATTTTGATACGGATTTGGCTGAAATCTTAGCTGGGGATATCGCCGAAGATCACATATCAACCGTGCGCGAGAAAATCTTTGAAGGGTTGATCCAACGCTTTGAGGCGTATCGCCCACATAAAGCGGCTATTCGCGCCCTTAACGCGGCGTCGGTTAGCAACCCCAAGATCGCCCTGATCATGGTAAATCGCCTCAATCATGCCATGGCACAACTGCTTGAGGTAACCGGCGGCGGCAGTGTTGGCCTGATAGGGAAAATGCGCGCCAAAGGGTTAACCGGAGTATGTTTGACAGTGCTTAAAGACTGGCTTCGGGATGAAACGCCGGATTTGTCCGAAACCACGCGCCTGTTGGATCAGAGGCTTAAACAAGCGGAAAGTCTGGCCACCAGTTTTGGGCTGATTCCAGCGCAAAGCCAAGAACAGCCTACTCAAGAGACAGAAAATGACAGCCAGTTTTGATGATTTCCTCAAGCTTGATATCCGCACGGGTACAGTCTTAACCGTTGATGATTTCCCCGAAGCGCGCAAACCTGCTTGGAAACTGACTATTGATTTTGGTGATGAGATCGGGGTCAAAAAATCTTCTGCTCAAATTACCGCGCATTACACCAAGCAAGATCTAATCGGCAAACAAGTCTTGGCGGTGGTCAATTTTCCGCCGCGCCAGATCGGGCCATTTATGTCAGAGGTTCTTACCCTTGGCCTGCCCGATGCGGATGGTGAGGTCGTATTACTATCACCTGATCAGCCTGTGCCAAATGGTGGCCGGATGCACTGATCATTGGGTGTTTTGATCGCGCCATTAGATAGGCAGTTGAAGCCTCACGCGCAAGCCCCCTTGTGGGGCGTCACCAAGCAAAAGCTCACCGCCATGATTGGTCGCAATTTCTTGTGCGATAGATAGCCCAAGCCCTGCCCCAATGCTGGTTTTACCATTCAGATTTCGGCTAAACGGCTTAACCGCGGCGCGCCGCATATCTTTGGGAATACCCGGTCCGTCATCGTCAATGATGATGGTGATGATGCCATCTTGATGTTCAACACTGACATAACAATGGCCTGCATGGGTGATGGCATTGTTGATCAGATTGCTGATGGCGCGGCGAAAAGCCATGTGCCGCAAGGGAATAACAGGCAGGGGTGTTTCTGGTTCGGTGAAATAAACATTTTTATGATCCGCCAAATCACGCTGAATAGAGATGTTTATCAATTCCACCACATCGGCATTTTCCACATTCTCACTGATGGTGCCGCTCGCATAATCCAGATAACCTGTGATCATATCTTCCATTTCGGCAATGTCTTTTTC
>JALRFL010000125.1 GCA_023259875.1 Alphaproteobacteria bacterium | reverse complement strand
GACGCTCGGGTTGACCGAAGCCCAAGTCAGGAGTTGGTCCGTCTCTTCAGCGCGACTTTGCGCTTGTACCGCGATGCCCGCCGTCACCCCGTTCGCTTGCATCTCTGGCCACACATTCTTTGGCAGGTGATCGCCTTTGAGGGACGCCATGGTGTCATTGATCCAAGGCCTGATTATTCTGTTTTCAGGAGCATTAGCCTTGATGTTTCACCCTTTGATGGAACGGCTTTATGGGATGATAGCTGGGCCAGATTCTAGCACCAATCCGCCCAAAGCAAAGGGGCCGGAACATGGCTGATTTATGGTTACAATTTCTGTTGACCATTGACGCCACCTTGCGTGTATCCACGCCGTTAATTCTCTGTGCCATGGCTGGGATTTTCTCAGAGCGCTCTGGCATTATTGATATCTCGCTTGAGGGCAAAATGTTGCTTAGCGCATTTGCCGCCGCCAGTGTTGCGGCATTATCAGGCTCACCTTGGTTGGGGCTAGGGGCAGCAATATTGGTGTCTATGGTCTTTAGCCTATTGCATGGCTTTGCCTGCATCACGCATCGCGGCAATCAGGTGATCTCTGGGCTGGCTATCAATATTTTGGCATCAGGGCTAACCGTCACTCTTGGCATTGCGCTCTTTGCCCAAGGCGGACAGACCCCATATCTGTCATCCGCCCAACGCTTTAGCGCTATTTCCTTGCCGTTTGCGGAAACGATGCGGCAAGTGCCAGTGATCGGGACAATCTATGCAGAGATTATTTCAGGCCACAATTTGTTGGTTTGGCTGGCCTTGCTGTCTGTGCTTGTGACAGGCATGGTGCTTTATCGGACACGCTTTGGTCTGCGGCTTCGGGCCACGGGTGAAAAACCCGAAGCGGTGGATACCGCTGGCATTAGTGTGACCCGTATTCGTTATCAAGCGGTGCTTATCGCTGGCTTGCTTTGTGGGATTGCCGGCGCTTATCTGTCGATTGCCCATGGTGCTGGATTTGTTCGGGAAATGACCGCTGGCAAGGGGTATATTGCCCTTGCCGCAATGATCTTTGGGCATTGGCGGCCTGTTCCTGCTTTGATGGCGTGTTTGATGTTTGGATTTCTCGAAGCCCTAGCCGCACGCTTGCAAGGGGTGGATATCCTGTTTATAGGCCCCATCCCCACAGATTTAATTCTTGTTCTGCCCTATGTCTTGACGGTGGTGCTATTGGCTGGTTTCATTGGACGGGCGACACCGCCAAAGGCAATTGGGCAACCTTATATAAAGGAACGCTAATTATGACGCCGTCTTCTTCGCCATCGGTAAAAGATACTGACGCCGCCTTGATCCAAGCTGCGATGACGGCCATGGCCTCTGCCTATGCGCCTTACAGTGGGTTTTCCGTTGGCGCGGCGATCCGCGATGAGAAGGGGCAGATCCATATCGGCGTAAATGTGGAAAATGCCGCTTATCCCCAAGGGTCTTGCGCCGAAGCAGGGGCAATTGCCGCAATGATTATGGCAGGTAGTCGCCAGATCACGGCCATTGCTGTTGCTGGTAAGGGCGATTTGTTATGCACCCCTTGTGGGGGATGCCGTCAGCGCATTCGTGAGTTTGCAAAGCCCGAAACTCCAATATGGATTGCGGATGAAAACGGGTTCAGAGAAGGCTTTACCCTAGATACGCTTCTGCCGCATAGTTTTGGTCCTGATCATCTGGAAACCCCCTGATCATTTGGAAACATAGGTCATTTCTTATGCCAAAAATGCAAAAGAAATCTAATTTACCGGAAAAAATCTGCCCTGTTTGTGGGCTTCCTTTTGTCTGGCGGAAAAAATGGCAACGCGTCTGGGATGAGGTGATCTATTGTTCAGAACGCTGCCGCCGTAACAAATCTTCAGATCACATCAAAGATTTCTCGCGCCAAGGCTGATGCGCTGAGAAATGCGTTTTCTACCCGGCCACCAAGACACCAATCCCCTGCCGCTGCCAAACCTTTTTCCTGATCAAGCAAACAGGCTTTCCCTGCTGGAAGATTGACATTGGCATAACGCCACCGATGCACGGCCATGTGGCTTGCCTTTGATGCGTCAATTCCGGTTAGCTCAAATAAGCGGCGTTTCATCTGTTGCTGAATCTCGTCAAGGTCATGGTCGAAATGTTGATCTGACCATGCGTTTCCAGCGTGAATCGTCAATGCTGTTTGCTTGAGCGCACGGTTAGGTTTCTGGCGATTATCAGCCACAAATCCTATTGCATCATCTGATGCCCCCCAACCTGCGTCCCAATCCATGGGTATGATGTGATCAAAACCAAGCATCATGGTAAAGCATCCTTGCATCTTTGGCCTTGCCAAATCATCAGCAAAACTAACCCCATCTGGCATTAAGGCCGCAGTTTGCGGGGCAGGCGCGGTGCTGATGATCCAGTCAGCATCCATGCTAACACCATGATCTGTCGTGATCTTCCAGCCCCTATCCGTTCGTTTGCAAAGCGGCATCACCTTTGCTTCAACATGGATATCAAGAAAAAGAGTTACGATTAGAAATCATTACACAAGAAGAATTAGGATTGAGACAACTGCTAAATGCGGAGAAGTAAATGATTCTCGGCATCATACAGGCCCGCATGGGTTCTACTCGATTTCCTGGAAAGAC
>JALRFL010000074.1 GCA_023259875.1 Alphaproteobacteria bacterium | reverse complement strand
TGACCCCAAGCAATGCAAAATTGCGTGAACGCAAGTTGCGGATTGATGCCATGCTGGCAGAGCACACCCCTAAACCCAAGCCATAAGGTTTGGCGTTAGTATTCCTAATTGCGCGGCCAATTTAATCCAAGCGCCGCGCTGCCAAGAGGCACAGCAAGATCACAGGCAATCCTAATAATGTGGTGATGATAAAAAACCAAGAATAGCCAAGACTTTCTACAATGCCCCCCGAATACCCCCCCAACATTTTTGGGAATAAGGTCATGATGGAGCTAAACACCGCGTATTGCACTGCGGTAAAAGAAATATTGGTCAAGCTAGACAGAAAGGCGATAAAGGCGGCGGTGGCAAATCCTGCCGCCAGATTATCAGCGCTGACCACCAAATACATCATGTTGATATCTGCACCGATTTGCGCCAAGGCGACAAAAAGTAGATTAGTTCCAGCGGATAGGATCGCCCCCCATAGTAAGGTCGTCATCACGCCAATCCGTGTGGCGATTAATCCCCCCATAAAGCCGCCAGCGATGCTGATGACCACGCCATAGGTTTTCACAGCGGTTGCAATCTCCGCTTTGGTGAAGCCCAGATCCTGATAAAACAGGTTTGAGGTCACCCCAAGGACGATATCAGAAATGCGGTAAAGCCCGATCAGGCAAAGCAGTAACCATGCGACTGATGCGCCGTAACGTTCAAAAATATCTTTGACGGGCAATATCCATGTGTCATGCGCGGTTTTTTCCGCGCGCATCAGGTATTTTGCGATCAGACCGCCCACCACCAGTGCAACCCCCAAACTGGACAACAGCCGCAAAGCCGCCATCACCACCGCTATCACCGGATCAAAGGCACCGCCTGAGGATTGCGACAGGCTTGCCTTTATGAAGGCGACCAAAGGCCCAATTTCACGATAGAATAAAATAAAGCTAACCACACTGATGAGGAAAAGCCCCAACAGTTTCAGATTATCTAACACATCTCTTTCATGCTGTGCCTCGCGGGTGATTTCAGGTTCTGTGGCAACACAGGTTGCTATCACACCGATCAGCATAACCCCAGCCATGATGCTATAGGTGGTCGCCCATGCGCTATACTCATAGCTGTTTAACTGTGAGCCATAATATGACGCCAGAAAAAGCGCTCCAGCCCCAGCCACAATCATGCCAATGCGATAACCAGCAACATAAAGCGAGGACAAAATTCCTTGCCATTCGGGCGGCGCACATTCGATGCGGTAGGCATCAATGACGATATCTTGGGTTGCTGACGAAAACCCCAGAAGCACCGCCGCTAACGCCATCTGAACCAACGCCGCCTCACCATCAGCAGGATTGGTGCTAGCCATCAGTAGAATAGCGATCATGACCATCGCTTGGGACACCAACAGCCAGCTTCGCCGCCGCCCCAAGCGTTGGCGTAGCCATGGCAGAGGAAGCTGATCAATCAGGGGGGCCCAAACAAATTTAAACGAATAGCCCAGCGCCGCCCAACTAAACATAGTGACGGCAGATTTCTCAACACCTGCCTCATTCAGCCACAGCGATAGGGATGAGAAGATCAGCAGAATAGGAACCCCTGCTGAAAACCCCAACAACAGCATGATAAGCGACCGTTTATGAAAGAGATGAGCCAGACTATCCATGGGGCTTTTCTCCTAAACCTTATCAGCCATAACAGGCATTCGCGCCATCCGCGTGACGGGGCCGCCGCCAGTACTCATAATGCGATCAACCGCATGGCTAAGCGGCTCACTCATCACCATGTTATGCCACGCATTGGCGTGTAACAGATTGGTGCTGTCCTGCATGATGCCGACATGGCCTTTCCAGAAAATCAAATCCCCCCGGGCAAGCACCGTGTGATCGGCAACCGCCTCCCCAAGGGTTTTTTCTTGGTCACCACTATTTCGGGGGCTAGGGATACCGCTACCCGACAGCGCCAATTGCACCAGTGCGGAACAATCAATACCGATGCTATCCCTGCCGCCCCAACGATAAGGTGTCCCCATCAGCTGTTCTGCGCTAAGCACCCAGTCATCAAGACAGGTATCTGCCGTCATCAGGTGATGCAAAGGCACATAGCCTTTGGCATTATGGGCAAGCGCGATTTCTGCCACATTATCATCATGATCAAGAACTGAGATTTGCGCTGCCATTGGCAGATACCCAAGGCTTGGGGTTTTGATATCTCTGCCATTTGTGATCAGGCTTCGGGCAACCATGACGCGGTGGGTTGGCGGCGGCAATTCGCCCAACATATCGCGTTCCACCCATGCTTCATATCCATCGGTTTCCAGCTGAACCCGAACCCAGTCTTTATCCCCCTCATCCAGAATGGTCACGCTTTCACCAAAGAGAGCGTCGGTTTCAAGGCCGCTCATGCTATCTGGCCCATGCCGCATTGGCGCAGAAGGGGTGATAATCTGATACCGGGTCATGCGCCTATCCCTCGCTCGGCACACCATGATCGGACATCAAAATTAGGACAGGTTTTTTCGGTGTTGGGAAAATCACAATGCCCACAGATTTCCGCATCAGGATAGCGCGCGTGCCAATCGCGCAACACGGTGTCTAGTGCCTGCATCTGCGCCTCAGAAAAATCGGTTCTGCCGATGAGGCAAACGCCTAAACTTTGGGTGTTGTATTCATAAACATGGGCGCCGCGCCAATAGGTTGGCCGTCCGGCCTCAACGGTGCCGTCTTTGCAAATCACCGCGTGATAGCCAATGCCGTCCCAGCCAAAGCCAAGATGCATAGCGTGAATATCCCTTGCGGTAAGGCTGTCATCCGTATCAGAACAATGGACGACCAAATAACGGATATCTTGGGGTTTTAGCATATTTTGACCTAACCGATGAACAAAGGTTTAACCGATATTCCGGTCGCACCCTAGCGTTGCAACATCCCCTAGCATATCCTATCATCCCAGAGGTTCGCAATCCTCTCAGTTTGGAGAAAATATGCTTGGTCTTCCTGCCGCGGTTTTGTTTGATATGGATGGTCTGTTGATTGATACCGAAGGCGTATCAGAGGCAACATATCGCCAGACTTGCCTTGCTCATGATGCGGCGGTGGCGGCGGATGCCTATGGGCGATTGATCGGCCGTGATCAACCTGAACAACGGGCGATATTCAAAACCCTGTTGCCGGATCATGTTGATCTGGCGCGGTTTGATCGCGAATGGCGGCAGGCGTTTTTGGATCAACTCGAACACCATGTGCCGCTAAAACCCGGGGCAAGGGATTTATGCGCATGGCTGTCGCAACGCTCGGTGCCAATGGTGGTGGCGACCTCAACCCTGACAGTTAAAGCCGAAACCTTGTTGCAACGGGCAGGGCTGTTTCCGTATTTGGTGGGGGTGGTTGGCGGCGATCAGGTGGAACGCGGCAAACCTGCCCCTGATCTCTATCTGGCGGCGGCAACCATGGCAGGGGCTATGCCAGCAGATGCGGTGGCTTTTGAGGACACCCCCCAAGGGGTGATGGCGGCTAAGGCGGCAGGGGTTCCGGTGATCCAGATACCGGATATGATCCCTGCGGATGCGGCTAGCCGTGCCGCCACTATGCTGGTGGCGGATAGCCTTTATGCCGCCGCCAGTCACCTAGGCTGGATGGGTTAATCCCTCTGGCACCAATATTACACCTCATCCGCGTATTGATTTCTGGTGGGTGAGGCCTACATAAAACCCATTGAACACATATTCATCTAACGCGAAAAAGTGGTAAGCCTTGCCACAGGTGATGAGGGCAATATGCGGCATCTAAAAAAAGGAATATCTGCCATGATCATCATGGCGGCGGCTTTCCTTGGTAGTGGAATGGGAATAGGTATGGCAACAACGATGACCAAAACGGCTTATGATTTTCAATTTACGGCGATTGATGGGCAAGAATTGGATTTGGCGGATTATCGCGGCAAGGTTTTGCTAGTGGTCAACACCGCCTCACAATGTGGATTTACCAGCCAATATGACGGGCTTGAGGCCATCTGGCAGAAATACCAAGATCAAGGGCTGGTGGTTATTGGCGTGCCAAGCAATGATTTTGGCAAGCAAGAACCCGGCACCGCCGAAGAGATCAAAAGCTTTTGTGAGGTGAATTTCAACATCAGCTTTCCCATGACGGATAAACAGGTGGTGAAAGGCAAAGAGGCTCATCCCTTTTATCAATGGGCGTCGGCAGAGGCAGGGTTAATGGGCAAGCCGCGCTGGAATTTCCATAAATTTCTGATTGGCAGAGACGGCCAGCTTGTCAGTTGGTTTGCCTCAACCACCACACCGCAATCAAAGAAAATGCAAACCGCCATTCAAAAGGCACTAGCGGAATAAGTCGCTGATCCTGTTATCAGGTTTTGAAAGGCGGCGTTTCGGCGAGCGCATGCGCCAGATCATGCGCAGATGACCGCGGCGTCAGCAAAACAAAATGATGCTTCATGGCGGCGCTTGCGTTCTGGCGGATAATGATGACGCCCATATGTTCAATTTGTGTCCGTGCCACCGACCCCGGGGGAAAGACGGCAAGACGGGTATCCACCGAACATAACCGTTCCATGATCATAGGACAGGCAGGGCCAGAAAGGGATATCCGCGCCCAAGCGTCACTTTGATCGGTGATGCTAGCGACATGACCACAAGCCTTGGTGACTTGGGCTAAATGCGCTTCAGGCGACAGGTGGCAGCAGATAAACACCTGATCGCGTGCCGAAGACAAGATCATATCGCCCTTGCTGTTTCCTTTGCCGTTGCCAATGGTCACGGCTTTGCCCGGGGCAGGCAAAGCCACCCCAAAACCAGAAGTGATAGCGGCAGATAATGCCTTCATATCCCCTTTGGTCGCGGTCACCGATGCGATGGCATAGCCGGTGTCTTCGCGGCATTGGGCGCCTTCAGCCTCCAGATGAAAGCCGTTTAAGGGGGATGACGCAACCAGACGATTAGCCATGAAGCCTTCTCCCTTCTGGATCAAAGACATGTGGGCTGGTGATCTCAACCTCAATATCATGACCACGGAGCAAGTCCGCAGCGCGCACCACCTCACCAAAGCGCTGATCACCGCTAGCCACAAAACCAAGCGCAAGAGAAGTGCCTAGCATAGGGGAGTAAGCCACCGAACTGACCCAGCCCTGATCATGGGCGGCGACATTCTGTGCCCCAACCGGCAGGATATGCGCCCCTGCCATTATCGCCTGATTGGGGTCAACGGGTTTAAGCCCGACAAGCCTGATCCCATCTTGGCGGGTCAATTCGGGACGAGTTGCCATGACGCGGCCGATATAATCTTTCTTTTGGGTTAGCATCCGCCCAAGGCCGAGATGATGCGCTGAGGTCTGACCATTCAGCTCATTTCCAGCCGGATGCCCTTTTTCAATCCGCATCACGCCCAACGCCTCAGTCCCATAGGCGGTGACCCCATCCGCTTTGCCAACCTCCATCAAAAGGCGGATCAGCGCATCCCCATAGCGGCTTGGCACCGCTAACTCATAAGCAAGCTCACCAGAAAAGGAAATCCGGAACAGTCGGGCAGGAATGCCGTTGCAAATCGTAATCTCACCACAAGCCATGAACGGAAAGGCCGCGTCACTCAGATCAACGCCATTATCAACAATCCGGTTCAGCAACTGACGGGCATTAGGCCCGGCAATCGCATATTGGGCATATTGTTCGGTGGTTGAGATCAACTGAACATCCAGATCTGGCCATAAACATTGGCGGCAAAACTCCAGATGACGATAGACCAGAACCGCGTTTGCGGTGGTGGTGGTCATGACATAATGCTGATCGCCCAGCCGCGCGGTGGTGCCATCATCCATGACAAACCCGTCTTCACGCAACATCAGCCCATAGCGGGTGCGCCCAACAGCAAGTTTGGCAAAGCCATTGGCATAAACCCGATTGATAAAATCAGTGGCATCACGGCCTTGAATATCAATTTTACCAAGGGTGGACACATCACAGACACCAACGGCGGATCGGGTGGCCATCACCTCACGGTCAACCGATTGCCGCCAATGGGTTTCCCCTGCTTGCGGAAACCATTGGGCACGAAGCCATGCCCCGGCTTCAACAAAAACGGCGCCTTGTTCCTTGGCCCAACCATGTGATGGGGTGAGGCGTGTTGGCCTAAAGTTAGCGCCGCGGCTGCGTCCGGCAAAAGCCCCAATGGGAACAGGGGTATAGGGTGGGCGAAAGATGGTTGTGCCGGTATCAGCAATGGATTTTCCGGATGCTTTTGCCATTAAGGCTAGGCCAACCACATTAGACAATTTGCCTTGGTCAGTTGCCATACCAAGGGTGGTGTAACGCTTGAGATGTTCTACCGAACGATAGCCCTCTTGATGGGCTAGCTTAATATCTTTTGCGGTAACATCATTTTGATAGTCTATAAACTGGCGCCCTTTGCCATCACCCATCTGCCAAAGAGGGGCAATACCATAGGGGCGATCCTCAGCTTGTGGGCGAGGGGGTGTTTTGCCCCCAGCTTTACGCATCGCTTTAGGCCGAGATGGTGCGCCAAGGGTTTTGATGACAGCATCGGCGGCGTCAATGGCGCTGTTGATACAGGCTTGGGTGGACATTGCCCCTGTCACCGAACCAGCTAACAGCATCCCCGGCGGAATATCCGCCCCCGGGGTAAAGGCGATGATCTGATTATCCCATTGCGGACGCCCTCGATGATGGCAAGTCAGATGCAAAGTCGGCGACCAGCCACCAGATACCGCCAGACAATCAGTGGCTAATTTCTCCCCTGAGGCAAGGGTAATCCCAGAGATCCGCTTGCGTCCGCGTGTTCCTGTAATCTGCCCACCTGTGATCAGCCGCATTCCTTTTGGCAGGCGAGCATGGCTATCGGCGGCAGTGCGGCTATCAATCACAGCGGCGACAGAAACGCCAAGCGCGTTGAGATCAATCGCCGTATCAATGCCGCTATCGTTATTTGTCATAATGGTCACGCGTGATCCGGTGGCGACCCCATAACGCGCGGCATATTCGCGTGCGGCACCAGCCAGCATAATCCCAGGACGATCATTATCAGCAAAGGCAACAGGGCGTTCCAACGCGCCACTAGCCAAAAGGGATTGCTTGGCCATGATTTTCCACATCACCTGACGATAAGGGCCGGATTGGTCCTTGGGGAGGTGATCAGACAACCGTTCCAGCACCCCATAAACGCCATGATCATAGACACCAAAGACGGTGCTGCGCGGCATAAGGGTAACATGATCCATGGCGTTAAGTTCTGCAACCGCAGACTTGACCCAATCCTGATGCGGTTGATCATCTATCTGCCCTTGGGTGGCTAGCAACTGGCCGCCAAGCTGAAAATCCTCATCTGCCAGAATGACATCTAATCCGGCACGGCCAGCGGTTAGGGCGGCGGTCAATCCGGCAATGCCGCCACCAATCACCAACAGATCGGTGTGGCGATACCCTTTATCGTATTGGCTAGGGTCTTCAATAGTGGAAAGCGCCCCTAGACCTGCGGCTTTGCGGATGGTTGGCTCATAAAACTTTTCCCAAAAGACAGCCGGCCACATAAAGGTTTTGTAATAAAACCCAGCCCCAAGCACAGGGGATAACCAATCATTAATCGCCATCATATCAAACCCTAATGGGCCGACATGATTCTGACTACGGCTGACCAGACCGTCATATAATTCTGCCATGGTGGCGCGGGTGTTGGGGTCTTGATCCGCGCCTTCACCAATTGTCATCAGGGCGTTAGGTTCTTCGGGACCAGAAGTCATGATACCGCGAGGGCGATGGTATTTGAAAGACCGCCCCACCAGATGCACATCATTCGCCAATAACGCAGAGGCAAGCGTATCGCCTGAATACCCATGATAATGATGCCCATTAAAAGTAAATCCTAATGGGGAGGAACGGTCAATCAGGCCGCCTTTTATGCGCATATCGCGGCTCATGATTTGCCCCCTTTACGGGGTTTTTTGGCTGTTGTCTTGGCCTGGCTTGCCAATTCCACCGAAAGGATTTCATGGCTAGACACATTGCGCGTTACCACTAGCCAAGACCGGTCACCCTGTTCATGAAACCATAATTCGCGGTGGATGCCGTGGGGATTGTCACGCAGATGAACATAATCATGAAACGCCGTCATGGTCTGGGCTGAGGGGTCACCAACCGGCGCGTCAGGCCGAAGCAATAAGCTGGCATCACCAAGATAGGTAAACTCTGATGCGTCACGAGGGCCAAGGAGAGGATGGGGAATGATCATGGTCTAATCCTCTAATGCAGATTCGGCTGAGCGCCGGAACCCTTTTCATCAATCACTGCCCCGGTCTGGAACCGATTTAACCGGAACGCGGTTGCCACCTCATGCATCTGGTCGGTGGCTAGCAGATGGGCAAAACACCACCCTGACCCGGGGGTAGCCTTGAAACCGCCATAACACCACCCTGCATTCAGATAAAGGCCGGGGATATGGGTTTTATCAATAAAGGGTGAGCCATCCATAGACATATCCATAATGCCGCCCCACATCCGCAACAGACGGGCTTTGCCTATCATTGGCATTAACGCCATACCGGCCTCGCAGACATCTTCAACCACAGGCAAGTTTCCGCGT
>JALRFL010000170.1 GCA_023259875.1 Alphaproteobacteria bacterium | reverse complement strand
AAAATCCGCCTTCGCAAACTTGACCCTTATCTCAATGTTGACCCTGGCACGATGAGCCCGACCCAACATGGTGAGGTTTTTGTCACCGATGATGGGGCAGAAACCGATCTGGATTTGGGGCATTATGAACGCTTTACCGGGGTAGATGCGCGCAAATCAGACAATGTGACCACTGGCCGAATCTATTCTGATGTATTGGCGCGTGAACGCCGTGGGGATTATTTGGGCGCCACCATTCAAGTCATTCCCCATGTGACCAATGCGATCAAAGAGTTTGTGACCTCACATCTTGACCAAGAAGATTTCGTTTTGGTTGAGATTGGGGGAACCGTTGGGGATATTGAATCCCTCCCTTTTCTTGAGGCTATTCGCCAAATCGGCTATGAAATGGGGCCGGATAAGACCTGTTTTCTGCATGTCACCTTGTTGCCGTTTATTGAGGTGGCAGGCGAATTAAAGACAAAACCCACGCAACATTCGGTGAAAGAATTGCAATCTGTTGGGATTCAGCCAGATATTTTGCTTTGCCGTAGCAGTGAAGATATCCCCGAAGACTTAAAAACCAAAATTAGCCGGTTTTGTAATGTGCGAAAAGAGGCGGTGATCAGTGCCCCTGATGCTAGCAGCATTTATGAAGTGCCGTTGATGTATCATCGGGAAGGCCTTGATATGGAAATCTGCCGGCATTTTGATTTGCCGTTGAATGAGCCTGATTTGTCGGTTTGGCATGATATCATGCACCGGATGACCAACCCCGAAGGCACGGTCAATGTTGCCGTTGTCGGCAAATACACTAGCCTGATTGACAGTTATAAATCCCTTGCCGAAGCCCTAACCCATGGCGGTCTTGATAACAATGTTAAGGTCAAGATGAATTGGATTGACAGTGAGGTGTTTGAAGGCGAGGACGCAGATTTCAGCGAACTCAAAAACGCCGATGCTGTGCTTGTGCCGGGCGGTTTTGGCCAAAGGGGATCAGAGGGCAAGATTAACGCGATTAAATTTGCCCGCGAAAACAATGTTCCGTTTTTAGGAATTTGTTTTGGGATGCAAATGGCCGTCATTGAAGCGGCTAGAAATCTCGCAAATCACCCTGATGCCAGCTCAACCGAATTTGGGCCAGCAGAAAATCCTGTGGTCGGCTTGATGACCGAATGGACAAGCGGAAATAGCCAAGTCATGCGTGATGAAACCAGTGACCTTGGCGGAACTATGCGGCTAGGGGCGTATGACTGTGTGCTTAAGGCTGGCTCACAAGTGATGCAGTTATATTCCACCCCGCAAATCAGTGAGCGCCACCGTCACCGCTATGAGGTCAATATCGCATGGCGAGATGAACTGGAAAGCCATGGGCTTATCTTTTCTGGCCTGTCACCTGATGGCAGTTTGCCAGAAATTGTTGAACGCTCGGATCATCCTTTTTTTGTCGGAGTGCAATTCCACCCAGAATTGAAATCTCGCCCCTTTGATCCGCATCCTCTGTTTCGTGGATTTATCAACGCGGCTCTTAAACGCTCGCGTTTAGTCTAAGAGGATCAAGGGATGGACACAGATCATCAGGTCACGATTGGTAACATTAACATCAGCAATCGTCTGCCAATGACCCTGATCGCTGGGCCTTGCGCCATTGAAAGCAAGGATCATGCCCTTGATATGGCGTCTGCTCTGGTTGAGATGACGGCAAAGTTGGGCATGGGATTTATCTATAAATCGTCTTTTGATAAGGCTAATCGTACCTCGCTTCATTCGCCGCGCGGTCTTGGCCTTGAAAAGGGGCTTGCGGTTCTGGCTGAAGTGAAAAAGACCATGGGTTGCCCTGTGCTTACGGATGTGCATTTGCCGGATCACTGCGCTGAAGTGGGTGAAGTCGTTGATGTTTTGCAAATTCCGGCCTTTTTGTGCCGTCAAACCGATCTTTTGATCGCCGCCGCTAACACGGGGCAAGTGGTGAATGTCAAAAAGGGACAGTTTCTGGCCCCTTGGGATATGCGCCATGTGGTGAATAAATTGGCGGAGGCAGGAAACCCCCGCATTATGATAACTGAACGCGGTACAAGTTTTGGCTATAATACGCTGGTCACGGATATGCGGTCATTACCGCAATTGGCAGAAACGGGTTATCCTGTCATCTTTGATGCCACCCACTCGGTGCAACAACCCGGCGGCCTTGGTGGGGCATCAGGTGGCCAGAGAGAATTCGTCCCAACCTTAGCCCGTGCCGCGGTTGCGGTTGGTGTTGCTGGCGTCTTTATGGAAACGCATCAAGACCCGGATCATGCGCTATCTGATGGCCCAAATATGGTGCCTTTGGATCAAATGCCAGCCCTGTTAAAGCGGCTTTTTGAATTCGATGCCTTGAGTAAGTCAAGAGATAGTTAAACCGAAGCCAAAGCATAGGCCTTAATCTGTTAACGCCCATGTTTTCGGCAAGAAAGGATCAAAAGATGAGTAGCATTCTAGATATTCATGCCCGTCAGATACTGGATAGTCGGGGGAATCCTACGGTTGAAGTTGATGTGATGCTCGAAGATGGCTCAATGGGGCGTGCCGCGGTGCCTTCGGGCGCATCCACAGGCGCGTTTGAGGCGGTGGAACGCCGTGATGGGGATAAGGCCAAATATCATGGGCGCTCGGTTCAAGGCGCGGTTGATACGGTGAATGGGGATATTGCTGATGCGTTAATGGGTTTTGATGCCTTTGATCAGCATGGTGTGGATCAGGCTATGATCATGCTGGATGGCACAGATAACAAATCACGCCTTGGGGCAAATGCCATTTTGGGGGTCAGTCTGGCGACTTGCCGAGCGGCGGCGATGTCTGCGGATCAACCGATTTGGCGATATATCGGCGGCATGCACGCCCATATCATGCCAACACCGATGATGAATATTCTCAATGGCGGCGCTCATGCTGATAACGCGCTGGATGTGCAAGAGTTTATGATTATGCCTGTTTCCGCCGATTGTTTTTCTGATGCTGTCCGTATTGGCGCAGAAATCTTTCATAGTTTGCGAGGCTTGCTCAAAGACAAAGGCCTGTCGGTTGCGGTTGGCGATGAAGGTGGATTTGCACCCAATATCAACGACACCGCCGAAGCCATGGATTACATCATGGCCGCGATTGAAAAGGCAGGATATAAGCCGGGTGAAGATATCATGCTGGCGGTGGATGCGGCGGCAACCGAATATTACCGTGATGGCAAATATCATCTCGAAGGGGAGGGCAAGACCCTTAGCAGTGATGAGATGGTTAGCTATTGGCGCAAGCTGGTCGATGCTTATCCCATTTGTTCTATTGAAGACCCGTTAGCCGAAGAAGACTGGAACGGCTATGTGCATCTGACCTCAGAATTAGGGGATTTGATACAGCTGGTTGGGGATGATTTGTTTGTCACAAATCCTGATCGATTGATCAAAGGGATTGAACTTGAGGCCGCTAACGCCATTCTGATTAAGGTCAATCAAATTGGCACGCTTACCGAAACGATGGATGCCATCATGTTAGCCCAGAGGGCAGATATGGGGGTTGTGATTTCCCATCGGTCAGGCGAAACAGAAGATCACTTTATTGCGGATTTGGCAGTGGCCACTAACGCAGGGCAAATCAAAACAGGGTCATTGGCGCGGTCTGATCGCACCGCCAAATACAACCAGCTGATCCGGATTGAAGAAATGCTTGGTCATAATGCCAGTTATTCCGGCATTCAATTTATTCGCTAAAATAGTATAAAAATAAGACTTGACGGCGATTCGCGTATTTGATTCAATGGGTCAAATCACATGGATTGGATGTCATTGATGCCATCGGTAAGCAAATATCTCCCTTTCGGATTTAATATCATCATGATGGCGATGATGATTTCTTTTGCCATGCAACTGATCAATGCTGATGAGGGGTTGATGTCTCTGCGTCCTCTTGATGACGACATTGTTACCGC
>JALRFL010000092.1 GCA_023259875.1 Alphaproteobacteria bacterium | reverse complement strand
GAGCGTCCCGGCGCGCTGTTGAAATTCCTCACCTTGATGCAGCCGAACTGGAACATCAGCCTCTTTCATTACCGTAACCCGATGATAAACATTCGCCCATTCGGGATGATGATTGATCTGTTCGGCCAGCATAGCGGCGCGTGTCATAAAGCCAAAAGCCTGATTAAAATTGCGAAAAGTAAATTGGCGCGTGATGGCGGTATGGTCAGTGCTGATTGTCCAGTCAGGCAATTTTGCCATTTCTGAAGAAATTGTTGTTTCGCTAAGCCGTTCTGCCATTTCAAATCATACCTTTTCGGGGGGCGGTACTTTGGATTTTATGCCCGGAATTAGGTGTTCAATTGGTTGCGTTATGCGTTGCAATCCTTTATATCCCAAGCATGACTGATACGCCACAAATAAAGAAAATTGTCCTTGCCTATTCGGGCGGTCTTGATACTTCGGTGATCTTGCGTTGGTTGCAGGATGTCAAAGGCGCAGAAGTGGTGACCTTTACCGCGGATATTGGCCAAGGTGAAGATATCGAGCCTGCTCGCGCCAAAGCCGAAGCTCTTGGTATTCGTGAGATTTATATCGAAGACCTGCGCGAAGAGTTCGTGCGCGATTATGTGTTTCCTATGTTTCGCGCCAATGCGCTTTATGAGGGCGAGTATCTGTTAGGCACATCTATTGCGCGGCCATTGATCGCCAAGCGCCAGATTGAAATCGCCAGAGAAACCGGCGCCGATGCTGTTAGCCATGGGGCAACAGGAAAAGGCAATGATCAAGTCCGCTTTGAGTTAGGCTATTACGCCCTAGCCCCTGATATAAAGGTGGTCGCCCCATGGCGAGAATGGGACCTGACCTCACGCACGCGGCTAATCGAATATGCCGAACAGCATCAAATCCGCATCCCCCATGATAAACGGGGCGAGGCTCCGTTTAGTGTTGATGCGAATTTGCTGCATATCTCAGCAGAAGGCAAAGTTCTAGAAGACCCATGGGTTGAACCCGAAGAATATGTGTATTCGCGAACCGTATCGCCCATGGATGCCCCTGATAAGCCCACCGAGATTACCATTGATTTTGTCAAAGGTGATCCGGTTGCCGTAAATGGTAAAGAGTTATCCCCGGCCAGCCTGTTGCATGAACTTAATCTGCTTGGCGGTAAAAACGGCATTGGCCGTTTGGATTTGGTCGAAAACCGCTTTGTTGGTATGAAATCTCGAGGCGTTTACGAAACCCCTGGCGGAACAATTTTGCTAAAGGCTAGACGCGCGATGGAATCGGTCACCCTTGACCGCAACGCGGCGCATGCCAAAGATGCCATGATGCCGCGCTATGCTGAGCTGATTTATAACGGGTTCTGGTTTGATCCTGAAAGGGAAATGCTGCAAGCGGCGATTGACGCCAGCCAGCATAATGTGACTGGCCGCGTTCGGCTTAAACTCTATAAAGGCAATATTATCATCACTGGCCGGCAAGCGCCAAAATCCCTCTATCAGCCGGATTTAGTGACCTTTGAAGAGGGCGCCGCTGACTATAATCAGGCCGACGCCCATGGGTTTATTCGTCTGAATGCACTTCGCCTGCGGGTCAATCGTATGGTGGCTGATCGTACCGATTCTGACTGATCCTATTGTTATTTTTCGCAAACAGGTGAGCTGACCGTGCCGTCGGTGTTAACTTGCTTCAGCATAACTTTTCCAAACGGGGCGATGGCATAGCCGCTATCGGTTTTGCCTGTCACACATGGCGTTGCCGTAACAAAGGCATATTTATCCATGCCGTTACTGTTTTTAGAAAACTCTTGATAGGGTTCAGATGAAACACCCAAGAATAAGGCGAGGGCAACAACGAAAGGCATAATGATCTCCATTAAGGGGTAAGGTTATTTTGACAATATGCGTGCTAGCTTTGGCAGAATTTTTGCCAAATTGTGGCTTTCTTGTGTTGTGTTTCTCATTAAGGGGGCTTTTCCATTGGCTTGAGATGACCTATATGAATAAGACAGAAATCATGCAAAGATGTTATGTGACGGATGATTTTTACAGCAGACTATCGATCCTGTTGTGTGATCTGATCACAAGCCCATTAAGGAGAAAAAAATGGCCTTTACCCTACCCGATCTTCCCTATGCTTATGATGCGCTCGCGGCTAGCGGCATGAGTCAGGAAACCCTTGAGTTCCATCATGACCTGCACCACAAAGCCTATGTTGATAATGGCAACAAACTTCTAGAAGGCTCAGGCCACGAAGGCAAAAGCCTAGAAGAGATTGTGGTCGCCACCTATCAGTCTGGCGCGCTGGTGCAATCTGGGCTGTTTAACAACGCGTCTCAACATTGGAATCATATTCAGTTCTGGGAAATGATGGGTCCTGGCGGAAACGCCATGCCGACAGAACTGGAAAAAGCCATCACCGAAAGCTTTGGTTCGGTTGACGCCTTCAAGCAAGAGTTTTCTGCCGCTGGTGCTGGACAATTTGGATCAGGCTGGTGCTGGCTGGTCAAAGATAAAGACGGCTCGCTCAAGGTAACCAAGACAGAAAACGGCGTGAACCCTCTCTGCTTTGGTCAGACGGCACTATTGGGCTGTGATGTGTGGGAACATTCTTATTATATTGATTTCCGCAACAAACGCCCTGCGTATCTAAGCAATTTTCTTGATCATCTGGTGAATTGGGAAAATGTCGCTTCTCGGATGTAATCTGAACCTGCCCTTTTGATAAAGTGAACAGAATAGACCCGGCAAAATCTTGTCGGGTCTTTTTTATGAGAATTGTGTTTCCTTGCAAGTCTTGCGGCTTGACCACCAGCAGGGGAATGGTGCTAATATTAACTTAGTAAGAATACTATTCGTCAACATGAGGACTTTCCATGAAACTTTCTGATCCATCGCTTTTAAAAACGGATGCTTATATCAACGGCCAGTGGGTTGGCTCTGGGGATAAGCGTATCCCTGTGACCAATCCCGCAACAGGTGAGGTGATTGCAGAGGTTGCCGATCATGGCGCTGACATGACCAGAAAAGCCATTGATGCCGCCGCCGCCGCCCAAAAGGGCTGGGCCGCGTTAACCGCCAAAGAACGCGCGGTGATCATGCGCCGTTGGTATAACCTGATTATGGAAAACCAAGAAGACCTCGCGCAAATCCTGACCGCTGAAATGGGTAAGCCGCTAGCCGAAGCGAGGGGTGAGATTGCCTATGGCGCGTCCTTTATTGACTGGTTTGCCGAAGAAGGCCGCCGCATCACTGGCGATGTGTTGATGCCCCATCAATCTGATAAACGCCTTATGGTGCTAAAACAGCCAATAGGTGTCTATGCCGCGATCACGCCATGGAACTTCCCCAATGCGATGATCACCCGTAAAATCGGCCCCGGAATGGCGGCAGGATGCGCTGGGGTGATTAAGCCAGCAAAACAGACCCCGCTTTCGGCCCTAGCAATGGCAGAATTGGCAGATCGGGCAGGTGTGCCTGCTGGCGTCGTGAATGTCATCAATGGCAGCAGCGCGTCTGAGATCGGCAATGAGCTGTGTTCCAATCCGATTGTTCGCAAGATCACCTTTACTGGTTCTACCGAAATTGGCCGCTTGCTGATGAAGCAATCTGCGGAAAGCATTAAAAAGGTCAGCATGGAGCTTGGTGGTAACGCGCCACTGATCGTCTTTGATGATGCGGATTTGTCAATCGCCGTGCCAGAGGCATTGGCGTCAAAGTTCCGTAACGCTGGTCAGACTTGCGTCTGTGCCAACCGGATTTTTGTTCAAGATGGCATTTATGATGAATTCGCCGCCGCCATGAAAGCCGCAGTAGAAAAAATGAAGCTTGGTAATGGTGCCGAAGATGGCGTCACCATGGGCCCATTGATTGATGAGCCGGGGATGCTGAAAGCCGAAGAACATGTTAATGACGCGGTTAGCGGTGGGGCAAAGGTGTTAACTGGTGGCCACCGGTCTAATCTTGGCGCCACTTTCTTTGAGCCAACGGTTTTGACCGAAGCCAAGCCATCCATGAAGGTGTTTCACGAAGAAACCTTTGGTCCCGTTGCTCCTCTGTTTCGCTTTAAGACCGAAGATGAGGTTATTGCCATGGCAAATGACACGATTTTTGGTCTGGCGTCTTATTTCTTTGCCAAAGATATGGCTAGGGTGTGGCGCGTCGCCGAACAGCTGGAATACGGCATTGTGTCGGTGAACACGGGCATTTTCTCAAACGAGATTGGGCCCTTTGGCGGCATTAAACAATCTGGCATTGGCCGCGAGGGTAGCCGTTATGGCATCGACGAATATCTGGAAATGAAATACATCTGCCTTGGAATGTAAGGAAATCTCGGTCTTTCGTTTTTCATCAGCCAGAGGATAAAGTCATGGGTGCCCCTGACAATCACAGCGAAGATCAGGACGATTTGCCAGATTATGATGTTGATATCCTGATCCCGGAATCAGAAATCGCCGCAAGGGTTAACGCGCTTGCGCGTGAGATTAATCAGCATTATGCCCAAAGCCCTAAACTGGTGGTGATCGGGTTATTGCGCGGCTCATTCATCTTTATCGCGGATTTGGTGCGGCGGCTTGATCTGCCGGTTGAGGTGGATTTTATGACCGTGTCCAGTTATGGCCGCGCCATGCATTCCAGCCGTGAGGTGCGTATCCTCAAAGACCTAGATGGTGATATCGCCGGCGCGGATGTGCTGGTGGTTGAGGATATTATCGATACCGGCCATACGCTGTCGCAAGTGCTGGATATCCTCAAGACCCGGCAACCGCTTAGCCTGAATGTGTGCTGTTTACTGAACAAACCCTCACGGCGTGAGGCAGAGGTGGAGGTGCGCTGGATCGGCTTTGATATCCCTGATGCTTTTGTGGTGGGGTATGGCATTGACTATGCCGAAAATAACCGCCACTTGCCGCATATCGGGGCTGTCCGCTTGAAAGGGTGAGGGGGGTGAGCAGGGCGTATTTAGTACCGCCCTCAGCCTGACATCACGCGGATTTACCGTCCCATCAGCCGATCATCCCACGGATAATGGGTCAGGTTTTCCACCCCATCCTCTGTCACCAGCAACTGGTTTTCAAGCTTAATGGAAAACGGCCCACCATCGCGCCCGATCAAAGCCTCAACACACAGCATCATGCCGGGTTGCAGGGTATAGTCAAATGCGCCTTCGACAAAATCCTGTGGATAGGCGACCAGTGGCCATTCATCACACAGCCCAACCCCATGAAAACGGCATGAATACCGGCCGCCAACATAGGAATCAGGCAATTGATGCCCCTTAAAGGTCAAGTCACGCAAATGCACCCCCGGCGCCACTAGCGCGGTGTTTTCCTCAATATGATCAATCCCTAGCCGATAATCGTCGATCATCTCTTGGCTAGGCTTGCCATCCCCTAGAAACCACGTCCGCGAAATATCACTGCACATCCCATAAACCCCGACCAGATCGGTATCAAAGGCAAGGATTTCATTATTTTGAACCACGCGCGGCCCACATTCCTGAAACCACGGATAGGTGCGTGGGCCAGACGCCAAAAGCCGGGTTTCAATCCACTCACCGCCACGCCTGATATTTTCAGCATGGAGATGCGCCCAAATCGCATCCTCGGTCATGCCGGGTTTAGCCTCACGTTCCATGACCGCCACCGATTGCTCGCACGCGTGCATGGCACAGCGCATGGCCAGAATCTCATCCGGGCCTTTGATGGCACGGGTATGTTCCATTAATTCCTCACCCTCAACAACGGTGAAGCCGCCTGCGACCAACGCCTGATAGCCGTGAACCATGATCTTATCCACGGCGATCCGGCGGCCCTTGCCCACTCGTGCCGACATCAATTCATCCAGATCAGAAACAAAATGGCGTGCCGCGTCACCCGTGCGATCCCCATTGGCGAAATAGAACATGGATGCGCCTGACCGCACCTCACGCACCAGAGGGTTGAAATCACAAAGGAAAGGTGAGTTTTTATAATCATAAACCACCATATAGCCATCTGCCGTTACCAAACAGGCGCGGAACGGGTTATGGGTGTTCCAGATTTGCATGTTGGTGGTGTCGCTGGCATAGCGGATATTCAAGGGGTCAAACAGCAACACCGCGTCCAAATCCCGTGCCGCTAGCCCGGCAATGATCCGGTTCAGACGATAAAGCCGCATGGCATCCAGATTGGGTGGGGTAAGCCCGGCCGCCGCCCATTCTTCAAAAGCCAGCGGCGTTGGCCCAATTTCAATCCGGTTGTTGTCATCTGGTGATCCATCAGGCCGCCTTGCGCCTTGGGACGGATCAATTTTTCGGTTGTCACGAACGTGTTGAATAGACATGGCGAGCCTCAATCCAAATTACCTGTTGAGGCTATCCCTATTTTTAACAGGCAAGCAAGCGCAAAATGCCGTCCGAACACATCAGCCCCAGCAATTAGCCCCTGTAATTAGCCCTGTAATTAGAAGGACAGTGACAAATCTCGGTGCACCGCAAGGCATCCCGAGATTTGCCGCGCGATATCCACGGGCAATCTATCCTGTGCAAGCAGACCGATAGAATGGCGGGTGTTTTCTTCAAACAGGGTCAGTTGATCTGCTAATCGGGGGTCAACCGCGCGTGCCTTTTCGATGATGCTAACAATATCGGTATAGGCGCGTTCCGCTGTGCGATGGTATAGCCTTTGTGCGTTGGTCAGGTCACGATCAAGCTGTTGATAGGCCTTGGATCGCGCGGCCCAATCCGCAGGGATCGTGGCTTTAAGGGCTTTGATTTCTGCCCTAGATTCATCAATGTCGCGTTGTATCCTCGCCCCCGTAGAGGTGTTGCGATACTGCCGCAATTCATCTTTAAGCTCATCAATATGGTCTTCAAGACGGCGAATATCACGCTCAATCTTTCGGACTTTGGTATGAAAGGGCTTGTATTCCGCCGCCATAACGGTGCGATCATTTTCAAGCGCGGTGATAACGCTAACCTGATCCAAAGCCACAGGGATATTGGCTATGGCCTCGGTCAATTTGGTGCGATCCGTGTCATCAAGTTTGCCCATATCAAGGGCGGCGATGGCCGCGGCCTCTGCCCGAATGGTGCTGGCGGTAACTTGATATTCCGCAAACAAATGTTCATTCAAGCAAGCTTGAAGCCTTGGGTTACGCGGCGGAGGTGAGGTTTCCCCCGTCAGATAACTGCGTGTTGGCAAATAATTCACCAATTGGGGGTAATAGCCAACAATGGCAAGACCAATCAACTGTAACACGATAAATGGCACTACACCTTTATAGATATCAATCGTTTTCACCGCCGCGTCTGCCACGCCGCGCAGATAAAACAGCGCAAAGCCAAATGGCGGCGTCAGGAATGAGGTTTGGATGTTCAACCCAACCATCACGCCCAACCAAACGGCGGTGACATTGGCTGATGGATCAGCCAACAGAATAGGGGCGATAATCGGAACCACCACCACCGCAATTTCAATAAAATCAAGGAAAAAGCCCAGCAAGAAAATCACCAGCATGACAACGAAAAACTGTGTCCAGAACCCGCCCGGCAGACTGCCTAGTCCGTGTTTGACAATTTCTTCTCCGCCAAAAGCGCGAAACGCCGCGGTCAGCATCGCCGCGCCAAGCAGAATAATAAACACCATTGAGGTTGTCTTGGCGGTTTCCAGCATCACATGATGCAGGGTGCTTTCCACGCGGTAACACCGGATTAACGCCCAGAGAATCGACACCATCAGACCGGCCACACCAATCAGAGCTAGCACAAGGCCAAAATAATCCATTGTCGTGGAAATGGTCAGAATCTTGAGGTTAAAGCCCGTATTGATCAGGATCACCAGCAATAACAGCGACAGCCCCATCAAAATCACCGGATAAAACGCGTTCTTTTTGCCCTCAACCAAACGATAACTGGCCATCATCGCCGCGCCAATTGCGCCAATTGCGCCAGCCTGATTGACTGTTGCCACACCCATCAGGATTGACCCTAGCACCGCAAAGATCATGAGAAGCGGCGGAAGAAGCGCAAGAAATACCTTGAGAATAAATTGCTGGGTGAGAATGCGGCCTTCCATCGGCACAGCAGGCGCTGTCCCGGGGCGCAGAATTGCCGAAACAAAAATATAAATCATATAAAGCGCCACTAGCAAAAGCCCGGGCAAAAATGCCCCTAGGAACATATCGCCTGCGCTCGTGGATATAATCTCTAGATGCGACGGCATGCTAAAGTCGCCCGTAGCGGCCTTATAAAGCTCCTTGCGTTGAGACGAGGCCTGATCCACCGCGTTAGACAACTGGTCAGCCAGAATGATCAATACAATTGATGGCGGAATGATCTGTCCTAAAGTACCAGAGGCGCAGATTGTCCCTGTTGCGAGCGGCTTTGAGTAATTGTTCCGCAACATCGCTGGCAGAGATATCAGCCCCATTGCCACCACGGTTGCCCCCACAATGCCGGTAGTCGCGGCTAGAAGCGCGCCAACAAACACCACAGAAATCCCAAGGCCGCCAGGCACTGGCCCAAACAATTGCGCCATGGTAACCAACAAATCCTCAGCCACTTTAGAGCGCTGAAGCATGATGCCCATAAAGATAAATAAGGGGATAGCGATCAGCGTGTCGCGTTCAACTTCCCAATAAATGCCGCGGAAATTGGTTACCCCTGCGGTCAGCCATTCCAAGGGGCCATCGCGAACAAAATAGGCGCCGCTATCACCATCAAGTAATGTGCCAACAACCGCAGCCAGAATAATGGTGATAATCGCAGACCCCGGCAGGGCAAAAGCCACGGGAAAACCCGAACCAAGGGCAAACATCATTGTCAGAAAAAGGATGGCTAGAAACAAAAGTTCCATTAGACAGTCTCCATTTTCTTGTCCGAGACGCTATTATCGTCCCTGCTGATGCGATCAAAAGAAGATAACGCATAGCTTGAAAACTGTATCAGCATGGTCAAGGCAAACATCAGCAGAAACGCCGCCATCAGATATTTAACATACATGCCATAACCGCTCATCGAGGTTTCAAAATTGAGCATTGGGCTGTTAATCAAGCTGTTTTTGCCAGATAGCCCGCGCCACATAATCACCCAACACAGGGGAAGACCCAAAAACAGACTGCCGATCAAATTGATCTTAGCCTTGGTCTTTTCAGCAAAGCCAGCATACAGAACATCAACGCGCACATGGCCTTCTTCTACAAGGGTCTGGGCACTAGCCAGAAGGAATAAGGCCGCATACCAAAAGCGCACCAAATCCCCCATGAAGGTTTGCTCATAAGAAAAGATAAAGCGAGCGATCACAATCAAAAACTCAGCCAAGACAACCATAAGGGCAAGCCAAATGACCGACACATTGCGTTTCCAAAAGGCGAGCAAAAACGCCAGAATAATAATCGGAACATGAACAATCACACCGCGAGAAGCAGGTTGATTAAGGGTGTTGGCAAAGCTTTCAGAAAACAAAGCGCTGTGGAAATCTTGAACGCGCATAAAGGAGATAACCATATCCACAAGGCCAATCAGCAGAACCGTCCAGAACGCGGCACAGATTAAATAGGATGTGATGCTATCAAGAACCTTTGCGTCCTCGGCAAGTGAGGTTGTTTTGTTCCAAAACACCACCCCCAAAAGACAGGCGATATAAAATAAAAATTGAATTGCGCCAAAAACCATTTCTGACCCTGCTAAGGCATTTGCAGGAGAGGCGCCAAAGGAAGCGAGAAAACCATCCGCCCCAGGCCAGCCAAAACTATATGTCAGAAAATTATTCACCACATAAATAAGCGCAAAACCAACATTCGCAAAAATGAGGTTTCGAATAACCGTTTGAGAAAAGGACAAAGGGGTCATAACGCTTTGATGTGTTTATTGCTGTTAAATAGTCCAAAAAAGGGCGGCTGGATGCCCAGCCGCCCTAAGGAGAAAGTTAGGCGCCAAGCACCTTATTCCGCTTATTAATGTAATCCACATCATTCAGCATCAGGTAATCGCCAACGGTTGTTCTGGCGTTAAGGAAAGATTCGTGAATCCGGCGCGCCAGATCAGAATGTTCCACCACTTCGGCAAAGACCTCATTAGCACCACGACCAAAGGCTTCATAAACCTCGTCGTTAAAGGCTTTGACTTCAACGCCTTGCTCTTTTTGCAGACGAACAAGCGCCGCGCCGTTTTTCGCGTTGTATTCAGCCATCATATTGCCGTTTTCAGAATGGGCCAGATGCGTGATCATCATTTGATCAGACTCGCTCAAACCAGACCAGAAAGACGCATTCATGCCAATCGAAAGCTGTGAGCCAGGCTCATGCATGCCGGGATAGTAATAGTATTTTGCGGCTTCGTAGAACTTCATGGCTTCATCGTTCCATGGGCCAACCCATTCGGTCGCATCAATAGCACCTGAAACAAGGTTTTCATAAATCTGACCACCAGGCAGGGATACAGGCGAAGCCCCAAGCTTCGCCATAACATCACCGCCAAGACCTGGAATACGCATTTTCAGGCCTTTGATATCATCAGCGGAGTTGATTTCTTTGTTAAACCAGCCGCCCCACTGAACACCAGTGTTGCCGCAAGGAATACATTTCAACCCGAAGGAACCTGCCAGCTCATCATGAAGCTCTTGGCCGCCCATCCATTTCATCCAGGCGTCAATTTCAGTATAGGTCAGGCCGAATGGCACAGCGGTAAAATACGCCCAGCCGGGATGCTTGCCTTTCCAGTAGTAATCCGCGCCATGATACATTTGGGCGTTACCAGATGCCACTTCGTCAAAAGAGTCAAAAGCGCCAACCCGTTCACCAGCAGCGTAATAGGTAACTTGAATTCGGCCATCAGAGGTATCGGTTACAGACTGAGCAAAGCGCTGTGCGCCTGTACCAAGACCCGGGAAATCTTTTGGCCATGTTGAGACCATAGCGACTTCAATTCGCTCCTTATTGATGCTAGGGGTAGCTAACTCTTGTTTTTTGGATTGGTTCAAAAGAGTTGTTCCAGCAACGCCAGCAGCAACGCCAACTGCACCACCAATTATTAGATCGCGACGATTCATAATATTGCTCCTCATTCAATGGTTATTAACGGTTATTATGAAATTCTGTATACATATACAAATAAACGCATATTAATAGATAGATAGGATAAGGTTAAGGTCAACTAGATTCTCACAAAATGATGAAATTTAATTGAATAATAGTTATTATTTTATTCTAATAAATTTAACATGTTTTCTTTGTGATCTTTTCATTCTGAATGGGTTTTGCCACTAGCGATATCATTTAGAAATACATTTTGCGATATGAAAGACTACATTTAATGCCAGGAGAAAATAATGACGACAGCGTTTCTTGCAATTGATGTTCAAAACGATTTTTGTCCGGGCGGCGCGCTTGCGGTGGCTGATGGGGACGCGGTGGTTGCGCCGATTAACACCTTAATGGCGCGTTATGATCATGTGATTCTTACCCAAGATTGGCATCCCCAAGGCCATTCCAGTTTTGCCAGCCAGCACCAAGGCCACGATCCCTTTACGATGATTAAGATGCCTTATGGTGATCAGACGCTATGGCCAGATCATTGCATCCAAGGAAGCCATGGGGCGGCGTTTCATCAAGACTTGAATATTGACCGCGCTGAGCTGATTATCCGCAAAGGCTATCGCCGCCAGATCGATTCCTATTCGGCCTTTTTTGAAAATGACCATACCACCACCACGGGGCTTTCAGGATATCTCAAAGAACGGGGGTTTGATCATGTGGTCATGGCTGGCCTAGCAACAGATTTCTGCGTTGCCTTTTCGGCGCTTGATGCGCGGAAATGTGGCTTTACCTGTCAGGTGGTGATGGATGCCTCACGCGCCATTGATTTGGGCGGCAGTTTAGCCAGCATGACCAAAGCCATGCAGGATGCCGGGGTGGAACTGGTGGACATGGCAACGCTTTAACCATGCCTGAACAGCCTAGGCTTTCAGCAAAGCCTTTAGGTCGGTATCGGGATCAGCAATGATATCAGGGCTAATGTTACCGCCAGCCGCCAGCAGGCTACGTCCCACCATATAGGCTTGCGCATCCCCCAAGGCTTCAATCGCTTTGAGGTTATGATCCGAAAAAGACCAGAACGAGACTTGCCCCTCACGGCGACCTTCGCGACGAATGGTGTGATGCTGGGCTGGCACTAACCCTGCGGATTGCAAGCGCAAATCATATTGCTCTGACCAGAACCAAGGCACTTCATGTTCCGCTTTGCGATCAGATGGGGTTTCCGCCAGCATGGACGCGGCGGCAATCTCCGCACTCATCTGGGCATGATGGACAGATTCCAGCCTAATCTGACCATGGGTATAGCCATTCGCAGGCAGGGCAACATCACCAATAGCATAGATATCTGGATGGCTGGATTGATAGGTGTTGTTGGTTATAATGCCATTGCCAATGGTGAGGCCGGCGGCATCAGCAAGCTGTGTTTCAGGAATAACGCCGATCCCTGCAACCACCACATCAGCGGTCATCACCTGTCCGTTACCTAGGCTGATGTTCATCACCTGACCGTCGTCGGTCATGCTGTCAACCTGCGCGCCAGTGTGAATGGCTACCCCATGGCTTTCATGGAGCTGATGAAAAAATGTTGAGGCTGGCTCACTCGCCACTCTTGCTAATAGGCGGTTTGCGGCTTCAACTACGGTAACGGATTTACCAAGTTTGCGCGCACTGGCGGCGACCTCAAGCCCAATATATCCCCCACCAATAATCATGACATCCTTTGATTGGTGCAGGCGATGGCGCAGGGCTCGAGCATCATCAGGGTGCCGCAACACCATCAAGCGGTCAGAGTTTCCATTAGAAACGGAAAGCGCACGCGGGGTTGCACCAGTTGCCAGTACCAAAACATCCCAGCGCATTTCCTCACCATCCGCAAGCGTGATGGCCTTGGCTTGAGGATCAATGGCTTTGACTTCGTATCCCTGTTTAAGGATGATCTGATTGTCATCATACCATGGCGCGGCTCTGAGGGCGAAGCTCTCATCCGACACCGACGCTTCTGCCAAAAGAAATTTCTTTGATAAAGGTGGGCGTTCAAGCGGCAGTCCGGAAAGCCTGTCAATAAGCGTGATCTGCCCCTCAAAACCTAGTTTCCGAAGGCGTTCCGCACAAGCCACGCCAGCGTGGCTAGCGCCAATAATGATGACAGATGATGATGCGGTCAGTTGAGGTAATGTCATGGCAAGAGATTCACAAGAGGTTTAGATTTTGCCGCGAAATTGCGCCAGATAATAATACAGATAATAATAATTGGAATGTGATATCACATTCCATAGGGCTATATCATGCCATCATCAAATTGACAATAAAACACCCATAAGACATAAAGAGTCTATCTGTAACAATTGACAGGATATTCCATGGTGGAATGGACAACGCTGATACCTGACCATGCGCAGGAATATATCAGCAACCGGCGACTGGATGAGGTCGAATGCCTCCTCGCCGATCTTTCAGGCATCGCTCGCGGAAAGGCTATGCCAGCAAATAAATTTAAGAAACAAGATTTCTTTTATTTGCCGACTTCTATTTTTTCACAGACGATTACCGGGGAATGGCTAGATGATTCCCTGCTGACCTCTATTGAACCCGATATGGTGCTAAAGCCAGATTTCAGCACAACTAGCGCCGCGCCATGGACAGCGGATGTGACCTTACAGATCATTCATGATGTGTTTGATCAGCAAGATAACCCCTATCCGGTGGCGCCGCGAAATGTTCTGAAGCGCGTGGTTGCGCTTTATGAAGACTTGGGGTTGTCGCCTATTGTCGCACCAGAAATGGAATTTTTTCTGGTCGCCCCAAATATT
>JALRFL010000210.1 GCA_023259875.1 Alphaproteobacteria bacterium | reverse complement strand
GTTTTTCCCGATGCTGATGACAGCAGCCGGTACGGTCAAGGCTGCGCGAGTCGGGATTTTGGGCGTCGGCGTTGCGGGCCTGCAAGCCATTGCAACCGCCAAGCGCCTGGGAGCCGTGATTGAAGCCAGCGACTCTAAAAGAAAAGCAAGCGGAACAATCAAAGCCCCATAAACCAAGACCATGAATGACGCCGGCCCATCACCAGCGTCAAGTTCACTAAAATCAAAATCACAGGCAGAGCAGGTTTCGGCCATCCTAATCCGCGATACGAACAACTTACCAACGCCGCAATTTGGGCAGGTGTTGTTCCAAGCCCGTCTGACGGGCCCGGATGAGGATGGCTCACTCATCGTTGATCAACCGCCCCAGATATAAACCGCAACAAAGAGGAACAGCCAAACGACATCAACAAAATGCCAATACCAAGCCGCCGCCTCAAAGCCGAAATGCTGTTTCGCGGTGAAATGCCCCTGCAAGCCGCGGTAATAACACACCGCAAGGAACAAGGTTCCAATAATCACATGGAACCCATGAAAGCCCGTCGCCATAAAGAAAATAGAAGGATAAATACCATCGGTAAAGGCGAAATGCGCATGGTGATATTCATAAGCCTGCAACGCCGTAAATAGAGCCCCAAGGCCAATGGTGATAGCAAGACCTGTCATGAAATCACGACGGTTATCATGTAACAGCGCGTGATGCGCCCATGTTACCGTACACCCCGATAACAACAGGATCATGGTATTAATCAGAGGCAGATCAAGGGGGTCAAAGGTATGAATGCCTTCAGGTGGCCAGATGCCGCCAACAGGGAACAGCGCCCGATCAAAGAAAGCCCAAAAGAAAGCGACAAAGAACATCACCTCTGAGGTAATGAACAGCATCATGCCATAGCGCATTCCAATTTGAACAATAGGGGTATGATGGCCTTGATATTCGGCTTCACGAACCACATCGCGCCACCAATAAAACATGGTCACAATAACCATAAACAGACCAAACAACATGGCATAGACGCCATAAGCATGTTCATGCATGAACAGAACGCCGCCAATCGCCATAGTCAACGCCGCCATAGCCCCTAAAGCAGGCCATGGGCTTGGCTCAACGAGATGATACGGATGTTTTTGCTCTCCACTCATGATTTCCCCCTTATTTATCCTTTACAAGCAAGTATATGGTCATGTCCTAGTTTTCAACAGCAAAAAACGTATAGGACAAGGTTATTTCCGGAATTTCTTGAGTATTGCTATCCTCATCTATTTCCGGGTCAATATAAAACACAACTGGCATAGAAACCGTTTCGCCAGGTTGCAAGGTTTGTTCTTCAAAACAGAAACAATCAATCTTCATAAAATATGGCCCAGCCTTAAATGGCGTCACATTAAAGGTAGAGGTGCCCGTGCTTGGGGTATCGCCCAAATTGGTCGCAGTATAATGGATCATGACCTCTTCGCCCGGGGTCACTTGGACAGGTTTTTGAGGGCCGCTAAACTGCCATTTCAAGTCAGGTTGGGTATGTGCGTTAAACCGCACCTCACGAAGAATTGCCCCGGCACTAGACCCCGGCGCTTGGATTGAGACTTGGGTAGTGCCGCCATAGCCAGTCACCTGACAAAATAATTGATAAAGCGGAACCGAGGCAAAGGCCAAGCCGACCATAGCAAAAACCAAGCCCATGATGCCAATCATCATGCGGCGATTACGGTGAGATGTCATGACAGCATCAACAGACATCAGGCATGACTCATCTTAACAATGGTGATGACGAAAAACAGAACAGCAAGCCCCAATACCGCCGTTAACATAAAGATATTCCTGCGCCGGACAACCCCTGCGATCTCATCGTGTGATTGTGGATTAGGTTTGGATTGATCGCTCATGCCCCGTACCCCATCCATATCGCCGCCAGTCCTACATCAAGACCAAGCCCAAGAAAAACCAAAAACAGATACAAAATAGAAAACCGAAACAGAGCCATCGGGGTTTTCATATCAGCATCATCCGAGCGCCACAACGCCACCGAAAGCTGTAAAAAACGAAGCCCAAGGACCCCTGCCAGCGCCAGATACATAAGCCCAGCCATGCCAATAAACGCCGGTATAACCCCAACCACCGCAACAATCACGGCATAGGCAAGGATTTGTCTCTTTGTGGCGGCAAAGCCATGAACCACCGGAAACATGGGTACACCCACACGGCGATAATCATCATTTCTGACCAAGGCTAACGCCCAAAAATGCGGCGGTGTCCAAGCAAAGATAATGAGGAAAAGCACCAAGGGTTCAAGGCCAAAATCACCGCCAGCCGCAAGCCAACCAATAACCGGAGGAAAAGCCCCGGCCGCGCCCCCAATGACAATATTTTGCGTCGTGCTTCGTTTCAGCCAAACGGTATAAATCAAGCCATAAAACACAATCGTAAAGGCCAGCATCGCCGCTGCCTTAAAGCCGCCAGCAAAGCCCAATACCAAAACCGACAGAACCGAGATGATGAGACCAAGGCTCAACGCTTCATCAGGATGCACACGGCCGCGAGGAATAGGCCGATTGGCCGTGCGTTCCATCTGGGCATCAATATCGCGATCATACCACTGATTAATCGCCCCTGATGCCCCTGCGCCTGCGGCAATCGCCAAAATCGAAATGACCATTAGCACAGGATGCGTCGTCATGGGTGAAACCAAGACCCCGATGACCGCCGTAAAAATCACAAGGCTCATCACCCTTGGCTTCATCAGAGCGACATAGTCCTCTGGTGAAGCCAAATATGCAGATGATGAAATCGCCTGAGCCATTATGCTTACCTTATGATGATCAAAATTACCTAGACTTTAGGCAATTCATCAAAGGTATGGTACGGCGGCGGTGAAGCCACTTTCCATTCCAGCGTCGTTGCCCCTTCACCCCATGGGTTCATCGCGGCACGGCGACGCGAAATAAACGCCTCTGCCACCAGAATAAGGAAGATCAGCACCCCAACAGCACTAATGTATGAGCCGATAGAAGCCACCATATTCCACCCAGCAAACGCATCAGGATAGTCGATATAGCGGCGCGGCATTCCAGCAAGGCCTAGGAAATGCATGGGGAAGAAGGTCAAGTTAACGCCAATAAATGTGATCCAGAAATGCAACTGGGCCAAAAGTTTATTGTATTCATAGCCTGTCATCTTAGAGAACCAGTAATAAAACCCTGCGAAAAGACCGAACACCGCACCAAGCGACAACACATAATGGAAATGCGCAATCACATAATAAGTGTTATGCAAGACCTGATCGAGTCCCGCGTTGGAAAGAACCACACCTGTCACACCGCCAACGGTGAACAAAAAGATAAATCCAACCGCCCAAAGCATTGGGACCTCAAAACGGATAGACCCGCCCCACATCGTGGCGATCCATGAGAAAATCTTAATTCCCGTAGGCACCGCGATAACCATAGTGGCGGCGGTGAAATAGGCTTGAGTGTCCACATTCAGACCCACCGTGTACATATGGTGCGCCCATACAATGAAGCCTACAAAGCCAATACCTACCATGGCGTAAACCATGCCGAGATAACCAAAAATAGGCTTACGGCTAAAGGTGGAAATGATATGGCTGACAATACCGAAGGCCGGCAAAATCATAATGTAAACTTCTGGATGCCCAAAGAACCAGAACAGATGAAGAAAGAGAATAGGATCACCACCTTCGGCGGGAATAAAGAACGCTGTTCCAAAGTTACGGTCAGTCAGAAGCATGGTAATAGCACCAGCCAAAACCGGAACCGCCAAAAGCAACAGGAACGCCGTGACCAGCATCGCCCAAGCAAAGAGCGGCATACGGTGCAAGCTCATCCCCGGTGTTCGCATATTAAAGATGGTGGTGATAAAGTTCGCCGCACCAAGAATGGAGGATACCCCAGCCAAGTGCAGGGATAGGATCGCAAAATCCATCGACATCCCCGGCGTGCCCTCTTTGCCAGAAAGCGGCGGATAGATTGTCCAACCAACACCAGCCCCACCATCAGCCACAGCCGACATCAGAAGCAGGATAAAAGCCGGTGGCAAAAGCCAGAAGCTGATATTGTTCATGCGCGGAAATGCCATATCCGGCGCGCCAATCATAATCGGCACAAACCAGTTACCAAATCCGCCAATCAGCCCGGGCATGACCACAAAGAAGACCATGATCAATCCATGG
>JALRFL010000202.1 GCA_023259875.1 Alphaproteobacteria bacterium | reverse complement strand
GATCAGTGCCAGTCGCATCGGCTGATGGATATTCAGGTGTCCGTGGGTGAAATTTTGTAAAATATCATTCGTTATGCATTATCGAAACACCGACATGAAGGGCTCATCACTATTCGTTTATGCCCTGATCATGATGGGTTTAAGGTGCATATTCTGGATGATGCTGCCCCCGGGCAATGTGATGATTGGTATAAATCTGCCGAAGCCAAACGACCAACCGAAGGAGGGCTAGGTCTAAAATTATTATCACGCGCCACTGATGCGGTTAGCTTTACCCATACGGATAAGGGCAACCAAGTTGTGCTGATTTTTCATCAGGACAAAATAGCCACTCATAATGCTAAAGAGGAATTGTATTGATGAGGCGTTAAAAATAACATATTATCAAAGAGTTTTAAGGTTGTATTTATGAATGGGGATAAGTGTTAATCAATGTCTCAATTTTTGGCTGGAAAATCCATTTTCTTTGGAAACATAAAAGGCGGCGTTGGTAAGAGCACGCTTTGCATGTTTCTTTATGAAATGATCCGCTCAAAACTGTCACACTATTCCACTATGTTGATTGATACTGATCCGCAGATGACCACATCAACAATGATCAGACAAACTTTACCTGACAATGAAATTAAACAAATGCCTATTGGTGACCGCTATGATGGCGTTACTCTATCCTCGTTGGATGGTTTGATTAAGAATACCCTTATAAACGAAAACAATTTGTTTTTTATTGATAGTGGGGCAGGCCGCATTGGCAATATGTGGCAAATTCTTAGCATCATAGACGCGATTATTGTGCCGACCTCTCTGTCATGGACAGATTTACGCCCAACATTGGAGTTTATTCACGAGCTTGACGAGCGAAAGCAAGATTTTAACTCTAATCTTCCCCATATCATCGTAGTGCCTAACCGCGTTTCGCCGCATCAACGCGATTACAGTTTGCTGAATGATTTTGTTAAAGATATCAATGTGATTGTTGCGCCGCCTATTTCTGATTATGCCATTGTTCGCAACAAATCTCATGGCTATCGGGGGCTTCGGGATATCGAAGGCACAAAATTCTATCTTGAAATCGAACGGCTAGCGAATTTTCTGGTTAGCCATGTCTTAAGCGGTGAGCTTGATCGCATTTACGGCACCTAATCTGTGATCAGATGCCGGTGAGGTGAAAACATCCGCCTAGCCATTAGGCGACAAGCTGTTCGGCTACCCATTTATGGAAATAATGTGTTGGCCCATCCATGACTGGTGAAAACTTACCGCCGTCATATTGTGGGGCGGAGCGACCTTTATACATGCCCTCAACAACGCCAATATCTTCAATAAAAATCTCTTTCCACATGGCGCTGTTTTTCTGGCGCATAGGGGCGTAACTGTCTTCGAAGGCGGCAGGGTCGCTGTAATAAATCTCTACCAATTCTGTGGTTTGATTCACCGCATCTGGCATGAGAATAATGTTAAAGACATGGTCACGGTGAACCCCAAGCAGAACATTAGGATAAAGAGCCAAATATTCAGCGGCGGTATCCCATTTGCTGTCTAGCCCTTTGAAATTCGGGAAAGTCTTGCCGCTATCATCCAGAGAAGGGTTATAGACCAGACTGCCTTGGCCAGAATAATGGCCGGGGCCTTCGATATGATAATGATCTTCAAGGCGTGAGTATGAGTTTAGCCCCGGATGCACAAAGGGCAAATGGTAGGATTCGCAATAATTTTCAACTGCCAATTTCCAGTTGCTGTGAAGCGTAAGGCTAAAGCTGGAGTCTGCGCCAGAATGATAAAGAGGCTTATCAAACTCTGCCCAACGCGCGATGACATCAGCGTGCATATCGGCAAAGGCCGAGGCTTTGCCGTCAATATTGACAAAAACAACATCTAGCCAAACATGGCTTCGGATTTCGTTCAATGACAGGCATTCTTTGTCCACCGAGGCGTGTTCATGGATATCTGGGCCACCGATATGCGGTGTGGCGTGAAGATGACCATCCAGATCATAAGCCCATGCATGATAAGGGCAGGTGATCGGGCCGTTAAGACGCTTTGCCTCATCCACCAAAATCATGCCGCGATGCCGGCACACATTTTCAAACACTTTGATGGTGTTGTCTTTGGTGCGCGTGACGAGTAGCGGCATCCCTAAAAAATTGACAGGCATCACGCATCCTGGCTTGGGCAAGTTTTTTCCAGTGGTTAAGGCGGCCCATTGCTTGGCAAAAACCTTTTGCTGTTCAAGCTGAGCCATGTGTTGATCAACATACACCGCGTTAGGCAAGCCATGGGCGGTATCAATGGGGTTGAGAACCGCGTGTAAATGTTCCATCTGGTTAGACATCATGCCCTCCTTTAGTGAATGAAAATCCAATCCTATTGCCACTTGGCCGAAAATATGGTCAGGATGCTGTTATGCAGATATCCCAAAGACATACAGAACTTCCCTCAACGTTATATTTCCCTGTTCGGCCAGCGAATTTTCCAAATACGCGCTTAATTTATCGCAATACGGCATGGGCGAAAAGATTAAAAATGCAATCGGTTCTGCAAACTGACCAAGACTGGGAAAACCGTTTTGGCAGGTTTCAGCCTTTTGATGAGGGGCAAGCCGAACCCTTGGCGCTTTGCTATCATGGGCATCAGTTCGGTGTCTATAACCCTGATCTTGGTGATGGCAGGGGATTTCTTTATGCGCAATGTGTTGATCCTGTCTCAGGACGGTTGCTTGATTTTGGCACCAAAGGGTCAGGGCAAACCCCGTTTTCGCGTACCGCCGATGGGCGGCTAACCCTAAAGGGGGCGGTGAGGGAGTTGCTGGCAACCGAAATGCTGGATGCTTTGGGTGTTAACACCTCAAAAACTTTTGCCATTCTGGAAACGGGCGAACAACTGACCCGACATGATGAGCCCTCACCAACGCGCTCGGCGGTGTTGACGCGGTTATCCCATGGACATATCCGGATTGGCAGTTTTCAGCGATTGCTCTATCTCAAAGATCACACAACGCTTGAGACCCTGGTTCGATATGCCTTATCGGTTTATTATCAAGTTGAGGATGCAGACTTTATGCCTGTGGCGGAGGCGGCGGAGCGTTTGCTGATCTTGGTGGCAGAAAACATGGCGCGGCTTGTGGCAAGCTGGCTGGCGGCAGGGTTTGTTCATGGGGTCTTGAACACGGATAATTTTAATATCAGTGGCGAGAGTTTTGATTATGGCCCGTGGCGGTTTTTAGCGGTGATGGACCCTGGATTTACCGCCGCATATTTTGATCATCAGTCGCGGTATTGTTATGGGCGGCAACCAGAGGCGACATTCTGGGCGCTATGCCGACTGGCCGATTGTTTTGTGCCGTTTCTCACAGTGGAACATTTGCAAAAGCTGGTTGGGCGGTATCATGATGTTCTGGAATCCGAGGTTGTTGCGGCGGCTTGCCGTCGTCTTGGGGTTGATCACGGGTGGGATCAGGCCTCAGCAATGGTGGCGGCCTTTATGGCTGGCCTGCGGTCAGGGCAAATGAAATATGATGAGGCGTGTTTTGACTGGTATGGAGGGTCTGCGCGTGATGCCGCAGACAAAGGCAAGCGCAAGTCTCTCTATCAGGCCAGCGGCTTTGCTGAGGCGGCAGATTTGTTGCGTTCAGCCCCACCAGCAAAAAACAGCCATCCCGACGCCGCTTATTTTGCCAAGGATGATCCGGTGCATTTGCGAATTGAACAAGTTGAGGCGATCTGGGCGCCTATCGCGGCCGAAGATGATTGGTCAGAATTAACCGCCAGTTTGCGTGCTATCCATGAGATGGCTGAGGCCTATGCCTTGAGAGATGAGCCTGCCTCTGGCTTATTGCTGGATCACCCCGTTTAACCCTATCCCCAAAGGTTTATATCAAACGCACCGGTAAGCCGCGCGTGACCACCGTGCGAAGCACGAAATTGGATTCGATGCTGCGAACATGGGGCAGGGCAGACAGGTAATGGGTATGGATTTCGCCATAGTCAGAGACATCTTTTGCGGCAATGCGCAGAATGTAATCCTTTGCCCCTGCCATAAGAAAGCAAGCCATGAGATTAGGAATGTTGAGAACCGCTTGTTCAAACTCGGATAAGGTTTTGGCAGATTGTCCATCAAGCGTGACCTGCACCAAAATGATCACATCATAGCCTAGTTGCTGGTTGTTTAATTCCGCATGATAGCCGCTGATGACGCCAGTTTTTTCAAGATTAGCGACTCGTCGCAGACAGGCAGAGGCGGACAAATTCACCGCATTGCTTAGTTCCACATTGCTAAGCCGCGCGTTTTCTTGCAGAGCTGTGATGATAGCGCGATCTGTTCTATCCAATTCGATTTGCGACATCATTGTTCCTTTTTCTGAATTTGTGCAATTTTATGCGAATGAATGAATAATTATTTGTATATTCTATCAAAAAAAGCGATTGCATCAACTGATTTAGCAAGGAAATTGTTGCGCTTCCTGAGTAATATCATTTCCAAGATATATTATGCTTTAGCACAGGGAGATAATTATGCGGATTGGTGTTCCAAAAGAGATTAAAAATAACGAGTTTCGCGTTGGCCTAGTGCCGGGTTCGGTGAAAGAATTAACCGAGCGTGGCCATTCGGTGTTGGTTCAGACAGGGGCTGGCGCTGGGATAGGATCAAGTGACGAAGAATATGTTGCCGCAGGCGCAGAAATTGCCCCAGACGCAGCAAAGGTTTTTGCTGACAGCGAAATGATCGTTAAGGTCAAAGAACCTCAAGAAGTGGAATGGAAACAGCTTCGCGCTGATCAATTGCTATTCACCTATTTGCATCTTGCGCCAGACCCAGCGCAGACCATTGGCTTAATGGAATCCGGTTGTACCGCCATTGCCTATGAAACCGTGACAGACAACGCAGGCGGATTGCCATTATTGGCCCCAATGAGCGAAGTTGCCGGCCGTCTTTCGGTGATTGAGGGGGGATATTATCTCAAGCGGACTGCTGGTGGGCGCGGCGTGCTGTTGTCAGGCGTTCCAGGGGTTGAGCCAGCGAATATCGTTGTTATTGGCGGTGGTGTTGTGGGAACAAACGCGGCGAAACTCGCCCTTGGCATGGGCTCGCGTGTGACAATTCTTGACCGTTCAGTGCCGCGTCTGCGCTATCTGGATGACATTTTCTCAGGTCAGGCGATTACCCGCTATTCTACCACCCAAGCGATTGAAGAAAGCCTTGCCACCGCGGATATGGTGGTTGGTGCGGTTCTCGTTCCGGGGGCGGCCGCGCCGCGTTTGGTGCGCCGCGACCATTTGGGCATGATGCGTCCGGGATCGGTTCTGGTTGATGTTGCTATTGATCAGGGCGGTTGCTTTGAAACCTCAAAGGCTACTACCCATCAAGACCCGGTTTATGATGTGGATGGTATTGTGCATTATTGCGTGGCCAATATGCCGGGTTCTGTGCCGCGCACCTCAAGCCAGGCGCTTAACAATGCGACTTTGCCGTTTACTTTGGCACTGGCACAGCATGGTGAGAAGGCACTTGAGATGGATAAGCACCTGATGAATGGCCTAAATGTGAAGGCTGGACGCATTGTTCACCCTGCGGTTATTGAGGCTTTAGGGGAAAATCCGACACTCTAAACGCTTTTTTTATCAATTTGATCAACAAGGGGCTTGACGAAAAGCCCCTTGCTGACACATAAAGACGCCTGTCCGAGGTGGTTGCACTTCGGGGATGATTTACATGGGGCTATAGCTCAGCTGGGAGAGCGCCTGCTTTGCAAGCAGGAGGTCGTCGGTTCGATCCCGTCTAGCTCCACCATATATCTGCCTTATAGCTAAGGCACATTGGAGACGATTATGGCAGTTCCAAAAAGAAAAACCACCCCATCAAAGCGTGGCATGCGCCGGGCTCATGATGCGATCAGTCACGACGCCTATGTCGAAGACAAGACCACAGGTGAGCTGCATCGTCCACACCATATGGACCCCAAAACAGGAATGTATAAAGGGCGTCAAGTTCTCAAGGTCAAGGAACGCATCTAATCCTATATTGGTGCCTTTTCCCGTCTGTTGTTTTATGCAACAGGCCATTTTATCTTGTGACAATGTTGTGAGACCATGACAAAAAAGAAAAAAAATCCAGATTCGCCAATATACAATATTGGCGATGTTGTTCGTCACCGCCATTATCCTTTTCGTGGGGTCGTGTTTGATGTCGATCCGGAGTTTGATAACACCGAAGAATGGTATAATTCCATTCCGGCAGAAATTCGGCCTAGCCGTGAACAGCCCTATTATCATCTCTTAGCTGAGAATGAGGAAAGTTTCTATACGGCCTATGTCAGCCAGCAGAATCTTGTTCCTGATGGTGAAGCGGGGCCAGTGGAGCACCCGGATTTATCTGATATGTTTGATGATTTTGATGGTGACAGGTATCAGCCTCGCCGCTTTAATATCAACTGATCTGATCACGCGAAAGTGATTTGCTTACCTGCGTAGGGTTTGAGATGCTGTTTTTGACCTTACGCATGGGTTATTGGCCTCTACCGACTTGGTAGGGGCCTTTTATTTATTTCGCCTTTTTTCTTAACAAAGTTTAATTTTCACCCTTGAAATTTCAAGCGGAGGGCGGCATATAAACCGTATAGGGACTATTTTAGTCCTGTATAGAAGGTGCCGCCTCACAGGGCATTCTCAATGGCTTAAGCTGCGGCATATCACACGAACAGAAACAGAACCGTAAAGATGATAAAACTGAACAAAATGACAGATTATGGCACGGTCTTGCTTTCTGTTTTGGCCAGTTATTACGCGCGTGAACCGATGCGTCTGTTATCATCGGTGGAACTGGCCAGAAAATCTGGGCTGACCCAAACCACCACACAGAAATTGCTGAAAAGTCTTGCAGGTACAGATTTCGTTGAAGCCGAACGAGGAAAGACAGGCGGTTATCGGTTGATAAAATCGCCTCGTGATATCTCTATCGCAGAGATTGTTGAAGCCCTCGAAGGGCCGATTGCCCTGACTTCATGCGTCACGGCATCACTTGATCCGTGTTCTTCTCGGATGAGTTGCTTTCTGGGTGGAAATTGGGAAAAGATCAATACCACCATCTCAGAGGCTTTACAAAAAGTCAGCCTTGAAGATTTATGCCACCCCACAAGTTTTTTTCAGCAAAACCAAGATGACCAAAAAGGCCATTCCCTATCGTCATCGCATTCAGAGGTGTTTTAGATGTCTGCTACCGCCGAAACCGTTCGTCAGGTCGAAGAAGCCACAGGAAAATACAAATACGGCTTTATCACAGATATTGAAGTGGATAAGGCGCCAATCGGTCTGAGCGAAGACACGATCCGGTTCATTTCGGCTAAAAAGGAAGAGCCAGAATGGATGCTGGAATGGCGGCTTAAGGCGTATCGTAACTGGCTTAAGATGGAAGAACCGGATTGGGCCATGCTTGAGCATCCGCCGATTGATTATCAGGATATTTACTATTACGCCGCGCCAAAACAGGCCGATCAGCCTAAGTCGCTGGATGAGGTTGATCCAGAATTGCTGCGCACCTATGAAAAACTAGGTATTCCCCTGCATGAGCAAGAGATTCTTGCAGGTGTTGCGGTTGATGCGGTGTTTGATTCGGTGTCGGTAGCAACCACTTTCCGCGCTAAGCTTGCTGAATCTGGTGTGATTTTCTGCCCCATTTCAGAGGCGATCAAAACCCATCCTGATCTGGTTCAGAAATATATCGGCTCTGTTGTGCCGCAAGGGGATAATTATTTCTCTGCTTTGAACTCTGCTGTGTTTACTGATGGGTCATTTGTTTATATCCCTAAAGGCGTGCGTTGCCCGATGGAATTATCCACCTATTTCCGCATCAATGAACGCAACACAGGCCAATTTGAACGCACCTTGATTATCGCCGAGGAAGGCTCTTATGTCAGTTATCTTGAGGGGTGTACCGCCCCTCAGCGTGATGAAAATCAGCTTCATGCCGCGGTGGTTGAACTGATTGCCCATGATGACGCCGAAATCAAATATTCCACGGTTCAGAATTGGTATCCCGGGGATGAGACAGGCAAAGGTGGGATTTATAACTTCGTCACCAAGCGTGGGGCTTGCCGTGGGGCAAGGTCGAAAATCTCATGGACGCAGGTTGAAACCGGATCAGCGATCACGTGGAAATATCCATCATGCATCCTGCAAGGTGAGGGCAGTGTGGGTGAGTTTTATTCCGTCGCGGTGACGAATAACGCACAACAGGCTGACACGGGCACCAAAATGATCCATATCGGGGCAAATACAACCTCAACGATTATCTCAAAGGGCATATCTGCTGGCCGATCCAACAACACCTATCGGGGGTTGGTACGGATGATGCCGGGGGCAGAAAACGCCAGAAACTTCACCCAATGTGACAGTCTCTTGGTCGGTGATCAATGTGGGGCGCACACCGTGCCTTATATCACTTCAAAAAACCCTTCAGCAAAGGTGGAACATGAAGCCACCACCTCGCGTATCTCAGAAGACCAGCTGTTCTATTGTCTGCAACGCGGCATGAACACCGAGGACGCGGTCTCGTTGATTGTGAATGGTTTCTGTAAAGAGGTCATGAAGGAATTGCCAATGGAATTTGCGGTTGAAGCGCAAAAATTAATCGGAATATCACTTGAAGGAAGCGTAGGATAAACACCATGCCATTACTCGAAATTGAAAATCTTCATGCCTCAATTGGCGATAAGCCCATTTTGAAAGGCATCACCCTGACCATTAACCCAACCGAGATTCACGCTATCATGGGGCCAAACGGGTCTGGTAAAAGTACGCTGTCCTATGTTTTGGCAGGTCGAGAAGGCTATGAGGTGACGGATGGTGACATTCGCCTTGATGGGGTTTCTGTCCTTGATATGGAAGCGGATGAACGCGCACGGGCAGGATTGTTTCTGGCCTTTCAGTATCCGGTGGAATTACCGGGTGTTGGCGGCATGAGCTTTCTGCGCGGGGCGGTGAACGCACGCCGGATCGCTAATGGCGAAGAAGAAATTGATCATATCGCTTTTGTGAAAACCGTGCGTGAGGCGGCGGCCAGCCTTGGGATCAAGGACGATATGTTGAAACGCGCTGTGAATGTTGGGTTTTCTGGCGGTGAGAAAAAGCGTTATGAAATTTTGCAGATGGCCCTGCTTGAGCCAAGAATGGCAATCTTGGACGAAACGGATTCTGGTCTAGATGTGGACGCGCTGCGGATCGTATCCGAAGGCGTTAACGCCCTCAAAAAAGATGATATGGGGGTTTTGGTGATTACCCATTATCAGCGTCTGCTGGATTATATCATTCCAGATCATGTGCATATTCTTGCTGATGGGCGTATCGTCAAATCCGGCGATAAATCCCTTGCCCTTGAGGTTGAAAAATCAGGTTACGGAGATTTTACCAATGCCGCATGAGTCCATGAGTTTTGATCATCTGTCGGCGGCGGCGGCAAAACGGCATGAGCAAAATGGCTGGCCGGGAAGCCGTGATGAAGCGTGGCGGTTCACGAATTTAAACGAGATCAAGGCCTTGAGTCTTACCCCGGCGAAACGGCCTGATTCTCACGCTTTTAGCGAAGATAAAAACTTAATCCATTTTATTAACGGTGTTGCACAAAATACTGATAATATATCAATAAATGGGGTAAGAATTGCGCCACTTAATGCTGATTCTGAACTTACAACGGCACTCGCCGATGCCGTGCCGCATCCCCATAGTGTAGCGGATTTTGCACTTGCTCACGCCCATGACGGAATGGCGATGACGGTTTCTGGTCAGGTGGATACCCCATTGATGTTTCGCTTTGCTTATGAAGGAGACGGGATTTCCAGCCATCCAGTTGTTGTGGTTGATATTAAGCCCGGTAGCAGCGTGACCATTCTGGAGGAACATCTGGGTTCTGGGGCTGGCTTATCTGCCCCATTGATGCTGTACCGTTTGGGTGAAGGGGCTCATCTTCACCACGCGCGGCGTTTGGTTGAGGACGAGAGCCGTTATCATTTGGGGCTTAACCTTGTTCAGTTAAATGCCAAGGCCTGTTATCACGGGGATATGGTCATGTCCGGTGGTGCGATTTCACGCAGTGAGACGCAAGTTCGCATTTCTGCCCCTGATGCTGAAGCCTATCTAAACGCCGTTTATCTTGGGCGGCATGACCAAATGCGTGATGTCACCAGCAGGATTGATCACGATGCGCCAGATGGGCAATCTTTTCAGCGCATCCACGGTATTCTGGATGATCGGGCAAAGGCCGTTTTCCAAGGCAAAGTCAAAGTGGCGCGTTATGCCCAAAAAACGGATGGCAATCAAATGAGCCGAACCCTGATCCTTTCGCGGCAGGCAGAGGCAAACACAAAGCCAGAGTTAGAAATCTACGCTGATGATGTGACCTGTTCTCATGGCGCTACCATTGGTGAGATTGACGCCGATCAGCTCTTTTATCTCAAAAGTCGAGGGATTAGCGACGAAGACGCAAGGCAATTGCTGATTGAGGCGTTTTTAGTTGATGTCATTGATGAATTGGGTGACCCCCAGCGCGATTGGCTGATGGCGGCTATTCAATCATGGATTAAGGTGCGCTGATATCATGGAACAGCGATTGGCAACATCAGCAGGCGTGGATTGGGATGCTATCCGTTCGGATTTCCCGATTTTAAGCCGCAAAATACATGATAAGCCATTGGTTTTTCTAGATTCTGCCGCGTCTTCGCAAAAGCCAGATGCGGTCATCAAGGCAACTGTTGATGCCTATGAAAAGCATTATGCCAATGTTCATCGCGGTTTGCATCTGTTGAGCGAAGAGGCAACAGACCGTTATGAGGGCACCCGAAGAAAAGTGGCTAGCCTGATCAATGCCGCATCACCGCATGAGGTGGTGTTAACCTCTGGTGCTACCATGTCGCTGAATATCATTGCTCAATCTTACGGGGGAATGGTGTTGAAAGAAGGAGATGAGATTCTCATTTCCATCGCTGATCATCACGCCAATTTTGTTCCATGGCAGATGGTGGCAAAGCGAACAGGCGCGGTGATTAAGGCTGCCCCGATTGAGCCTGATGGCTCGGTGGATATGGCGAAAGTCACGGCTATGGTCTCTGATCGAACAAAAATTATTGCCATGCCCCATGTGTCGAATGTTCTAGGGACGGTGTTTGATATTAAGGCTCTGTCTGATCTCGCCCATGCTCATGGCGCGGTGATGGTGGTTGATGGTTGTCAGGGGGCTGTGCATATGCCTGTGGATGTCGCGGCTCTGGGATGCGATTTCTATGTGTTTTCAGGGCATAAACTCTATGGGCCTAGCGGCATAGGCGTGCTGTGGGGACGGTCAGAATGGCTTCAGGCCATGCCGCCATTTCTCGGTGGGGGATCAATGATTGATCGGGTTAGCATCACATCCTCTACTTACGCGGATGCCCCTGAGAGGTTTGAGGCAGGAACGCCCCCTATCGCGGAGGCTATGGGGTTGTCGGCGGCGATTGATTATGTTCAGGCTATCGGTATGGATCAAATCAGGGATCATGAACAAGATTTGATATCCTATGCACACCAACGGCTTTCTGCTGTTGATGGTCTGCGTCTAATTGGAACGGCGCCAGGCAAATCTGGGGTTGTGTCTTTTGTTATGGATTGCGCGCATCCTCATGATATATCCACGATCATTGACCGGTCGGGTATTGCTATCAGAGCGGGTCATCATTGCGCCCAGCCCTTACATGATTTCTTGGATTTGCCAGCCACCGCCCGTGCCAGTGTTGCGGTATATAATCAAAGAAGCGATTTTGACCGTCTGGCAGAAGCACTGGAAAAGGTAAAGGTCATCTTTCAATGAGCCATGATCATCTCACCTTACATGATTTTATGCCCGGGGGATTGGGGCAATCTGTGACCGATGGCTATATCGCTAGGGCAGGTGACAGCAATCCCGATCTTAACGCAAAGCCGTCAACAGATGATATTATCACGGCGTTATCATCGGTATTTGATCCGGAGATTCCGGTGAATATCTATGATCTTGGTTTGATTTATGATATTAAACCTAATGACAATGGTGATGTTTATATCACGATGTCGCTGACTGCTCCGGGGTGTCCGGTGGCAGGTATCTTGCCGCAACAGGCGGCGGATGCTGTCGCGGCGTTAGATATGGTTGGATTGGTTGAGGTGGAATTGATCTGGGACCCACCTTGGACAAAAGACCGGATGAGTGACGACGCCCGACTGGCCCTAGATATGTTTTGAGGGGATGAAGATGTTTGCTTCGGATAAACCGATTATCAGCCTTTCTGACCGCGCGGCGGAACATATCCGCGGTCTGATGGAAAGCGCAGATAATGATGTGCTAGGCATTCGGGTAGGGATTAAAACCGCCGGATGTTCCGGCATGAAATATCATGTCGAATACGCCAAAGACAAAAAGCCTTTTGAAGACAGCATCACGGATAAAGGCGTGACGGTGTTTATTGATCCAACGGCAGTCATGTTTTTAATCGGCTCTGAAATGGACTGGCAAGAAGAAAAATTCACCTCTGGCTTTGTCTTCAACAACCCGAATGAAACCGCCCGATGCGGTTGCGGTGAGAGTTTTACCGTCGACGCCTAGTAACGCCATAAAAAAGGATAAAATGCATGTCGAATCGCGCGGTTCGCCTTGACCAAAAGGCTCAATTAACGCCACGTATCGGCATTGCCCAAGCGCTGAAAGAGTTGCTTTATTATGTCTCTCCTCGCGGTAATCGCGAGGTTTTTATCCGCACCATGCTGGCGCTATTGTTTATTTCGATTGCAAGGGCGGCAACGCTGATTGTGCCTCTGGCTTATGGCTGGGTGGTGGATCATGTGTCGGTGGATGCGTTCAGCTTTGATATTTCCGTGATGTGGTGGCTCTTGGGGGCTTACGCTCTGGCTAGGGTCAGCCAGCAGTTTTTTGATGAAGGCAGTGAATATGTGTTTGTCAGGGTGGCGCAGAAAGCGGTTCATAACGCGGCTCTTAAAACGTTTCAGCATCTTCATTCGCTTAGCCTGAAATTTCACCTTGATCGCCAGACAGGCGGTTTGACTAGAGCGATTGAGCGCGGCGCAAAAGGCATGGAGTTTTTGCTCACTTTTGCTTTGCTTGAAGTCATGCCACTCATCATTGAGTTGATTTTGGTGTCTTCTATTTTATGGGGATTATTTGGCTTTTATTATGCGCTGGTCACGGTCATCACGGTTCTTACGTATTCCGCCTATACCCTTGTTCTGACGGAATGGCGAATGAAGTTTCGCCGCCGAATGAACGAAGCTGATGAACACGCCGCCACGCGCGCGGTTGATTCCTTGCTAAATTATGAAACTGTTAAATATTTCAATGCCGAAGAAATCGAAGCTGATAAGTTTTCTAAAGCATTAAAACGCTATGAAGACGCCGCAGTGGTCTCTCGCACCTCACTTTCCATGGTCAATGTTGGGCAGGGTTTGATCATTGCCATCGGGCTTGTGATTGTGATGGGTTTAGCAGGGCATGATATCAAGGCAGGAAACCTATCTATTGGTAGTTTTGTTGTTGTGAATACCTATCTGATTCAGCTTTATTTGCCGCTAAATTTCCTTGGCTATATTTACCGTGAGATCAGGCAATCTCTGGCAGATATGGAACGCATGTTCTCACTCCTTACTGAGGACCCGGATATCAAAGATATTCATGAGGCAAAACCCCTGACCGTCAAAGGCGGACAGATTATTTTTGAAAATGTGACTTTCTCTTATGGGCCAAGGGCTGTGCTAAAGGGCGTTTCGTTTCGTGTTGAACCGGGCAAGCGCGTGGCTTTAGTCGGCCCAAGTGGGGCTGGCAAGTCAACCATCTCAAAATTGCTGTTTCGGTTTTATGACCCTGATGCCGGTGATATCCGGATTGATGGGCAATCTATCAAAGAGGTTCAACAGGCAAGCTTGCGTTCCGCCATTGCCATGGTGCCGCAAGATACGGTTCTCTTTAACACTGATATCGCGGCCAATATTTCTTATGGCAAAGAAGACGCGACGATGGATGATATCAGAAAGGCGGCGCAATTAGCATCGCTTGCGGATTTCATTGAAACGCTTCCCGAAGGATACCAAACACGGGTAGGGGAACGCGGTCTTAAACTTTCTGGTGGGGAAAAACAGCGCGTGGCTATTGCTAGAGCGATATTGAAAAACCCAACCATCTATCTGTTTGATGAGGCAACCTCGGCTTTGGATAGCCGAACCGAAAAGCAAATCCAAGCGTCACTCAACGCGATTAGTGTTGATCGCACCACATTGATCATAGCCCACCGTTTATCAACGGTTGTGTCTTGTGATGAGATTTTGGTTTTAGTGGCCGGGGAAATTGTTGAGCGCGGCACGCATCGGGATTTGTTAGCCCAAAAAGGCGTCTATGAGGCAATGTGGCTTCGGCAGGCGTCAGAACAGGCCGAATACGCGCATCCATCAGATAACATTGCGCCAAATGACCCTGTCTAAACGCCTGATGCCGCAGATCGCATATGCTTCCCTTGGGCTGATCAATGGCGGCAACATGGATATTCGTTATGGGATTTGGGGTGATGTTTCTAGCCAAAAGAACAGAAACAAGCCAGTTCTTGTGGTTCTTCCCGGCTTATCCGAGTTTATTGAGAAATACGCCATCATGATCACGCCTTTGCTTGAGGCTGGCCATGATGCGATCATTCTGGATTGGCCTTCCCAAGGGCTAAGTGGCCGTTATCTTGACGACCGAAGCATCATTCATAGCCCCGGATTTGATGATCATCTAAACGCCCTCATCGCGGTTTTGGACGCGGCTAAAGTTTCGCCACAGCGTCCGTTGATATTGTTTGGACATTCGATGGGTGGTCATTTGGCATTTCTTGCCGCAAACCGCTTGCGTGCGAGGGTCAAAGCCATGATTGTCAGCGCCCCTATGATGCTACCGCCATTAACGCCGCCATGGTATATCCGATTAAAGTTATGGGTTTTGATGCGATTAGGCTATGCCACAAAGCCGATCTCAGGGAAAACCGATCACGCCCACCGCTATCGTTTTGATGCGGATAATGTTCTGACCAGAGACGAGGAGGGGTATCAGGTGATGCCGCGGCTATGGGATGAAAATAAAGACCTGAAAACTTATGATCTGACTTATGGCTGGCTTGCGGCGGCTTATCGGTCATGCGTAAAGACCACGGCAAAGGCCTCTTGGCTTAGGCAGTGCCATGTGCCGGTTCTTACCCATATTGGCGGTGATGAGCGGCTGGTGAGTGCAGATTATCAAACATGGGCTTTATCGCTATTGCCGCAGGCGGAGGTTGTGACTTATTCAGGGGCGCGGCATGAATTGATGCTAGAATTGCCAGATGTGCGGAAAGCTTTTTGGCAAAGCAGTTTGGCATTTCTTGATCGCTATTGCGGCAACGAAGCGCAATAAATCATCCGAACTGGTGGTTATTTATTCTGAGGAGAACTGTTCCTGCATGGCGCGTTCGGCCAAACCCTGTCCGGGGTCACTAAGGATAGTGTAACTGATGCTGTGATCCATCTGAATTTCAACGCTGGTAATATCCCTGACTTCGGTTCCGTCTGCCGCCGCGCTTGCTGAGCGAAAATCAGGTTCAAGCATGGTCAGAGAAACTTTTGCGGATTGGGGTAAGATAGCCCCGCGCCACCGCCTTGGCCGAAACGCACTAACGGGGGTTAAGGCCAAAACCTCTGAGCCAAGGGGAATAATCGGCCCATGGGCAGAAAGATTATAGGCGGTTGATCCTGCCGGTGTTGCAATAATCAGCCCATCACCCACCATTTCCGGCATTCGTGTAACCTCATCTATGTCGATGCGGATTTTTATCGCCTGAGAGGTCTCGCGCGAGATAGAAACCTCATTAATGCCGTGGGCATGGTGGGTTTTGCCGTCAAGTGTCTTGGCGATCATGGATAAGGGGTGAATGACCGTTTGTTCGGCTGTTTTCATGCGGTCTAAGAGATCATCTTCATGATAGGTGTTCATCAGAAAGCCCACCGTGCCACAATTCATGCCATAAACCGGTTTCCCATCATCAACAGAAGCTTTGAGCGTCTTTAGCATATGCCCATCACCACCCAAGGCAACGATCACATCACAATCGCTGATCTTGTGTTGACCATAATGGTTTATCAGTTGTTCACACCGCGTTTTGGCGATCGGCCGGTCTGATGCGGTAAAGTGAAAACGCATATCACGCACTCCTCATTTTGTTCTGCCATAGCATATATCCCGGCTTTGCGCCATGATGCGCTTGTTTTTAGGGGGGGTCATCCCCATTTTAGGAATATGATGATGAAAACGCCAATAGACCCCTTGCTGCCAACACCTGATAAATCGCCGCTTTTGCGTATGGTTGAGGGCAGGGACGAAAACAATCAGCCCGTTACCATTCCTGTGGTGACAGAAAAGCCCCTGACCATTTATTTGAATCGGCAGGAAATTGTTACCGCGATGACGCTTGGGGATTATCCTGATTATCTGGCGGTTGGTTTTTTGAGAAACCAAAATATGCTCAAAGATGATGATGTGATCACGGGTATTGATGTGGATGAGGAGCTGGGCGTTGCTGTTGTTCGCACTGAACGCACCACCAATTACGAAGAAAAGCTTCAGAAAAAAATTCAAACCAGCGGATGTGCCCAAGGCACGGTGTTTGGCGATATGATGGAACAGATAGATAACATTTCGCTGAACAAAAACACTTTGTTACGCACCAGCACTATGCTGTCCCTGATTAAGGCCATTAATACCATGCCCAGCCTTTATCTCTCGGCTGGAGCTATTCATGGCTGTGTGTTGGCTAAAGATAATGAAATTCTGGCCTATGTAGAAGATGTGGGGCGGCATAACGCGGTTGATAAAATTGCTGGCTGGATGCGAATGAACGGGATCAATGGTGATGATAAATTGTTCTATACCACAGGACGCCTAACCAGTGAGATGGTGATCAAAACCGTCCAAATGCGTATTCCCGTTCTGATGTCTAGATCTGGATTTACGCAATCCGGGGTGGATATGGCACGCCAAACAGGTTTAACGCTGATTGGCCGTGCAAGGGGAAAGCGGTTCACCGCGCTATCAGGGCTGGAACGCATCATTGATGACCATGATAAAACGGCGACAAGGGATGATCCTGATGATCCTTTATCGCCTCAACGCGGCAGGCGGCCATCATGACCAATTCACCAGAGGTTGTTGCTGTTATCCTTGCTGGCGGTGAGGCAAGACGCATGGGCGGCGGTGATAAAGTGTTAATGTCAATCGGCGGCCAGCCTTTATTAAGCCATGTCTTGGCTAGGCTTACCCCACAATGCGAGCATATTTTTCTTAACGCTAATGGTGATCCTGACCGATTTAAGCCCTATCATCTGCCCGTGATCCCCGACAGTGTCACAGGCCAATTAGGGCCATTAGCAGGGATATTATCTGGATTGGACGCGGCGGCAATACATCATCCCTCTTGCCAGTATGTGCTAAGCCTAGCCGGGGATAGCCCATTTATTCCCGTGGATATGCTGGCGCGGATGATGGGACTCGCTGATGGTCAGAATATTGTTCGGGCTAGTTCAGGAGGGCGAGTGCATCCAGTTTTTGCGCTTTGGCCGATATCCATTAGGGCTGATTTGCGTGACCAGCTTGTTAATCATGATATCAGGAAAATAGACCGTTTTACGGCGTCTTATGATGTGGTGGATTGTGATTTTGTTGGTATCCCTGATCCGTTTTTTAATATCAATCGCCCCGAAGACAAAGCCGAAGCAGAGCGGTCTTTGCGCTAACAGTTTTTGCCAACATGGGTTTAAGGCTTGCAACTCGTCAAAAGCTGACTAGATTAGCCCGATATCACTCCTGTTTTGCTGATGAATGGGGGGTATGTTTTTAGTCTCTTGAGGAAAAGCTAGGATCATGATTGAAACCGTGCGTGTAATGGCGAACACTTATAAAGTGGCCATCGACAGATTGATCAGTCATCTTGATGACAACTTTATCAAGGCCGTGGAAATGATGCTGGCGGCAAAGGGGCAGGTGATTGTTTGCGGCATGGGGAAATCGGGTCTCTTTGGGCAAAAGATTTCCTCAACCCTTGCGTCAACAGGAACACCAAGCATTTTTCTGCATCCGGCTGAGGCTATTCACGGTGATCTGGGCAGAGTTCGCGCCGATGATGTGCTGATCCTGATTTCTAATTCGGGGGAAACCGAAGAATTGATTCGTTTGATCCCTGCTTTTGATCGCATTGGTATTCCTCGCATTGCCTTTACTGGTAACACCACATCCACCCTAGCGCGGCATTCTGATGTGGTGCTGGATATTTCGGTTGATAAAGAGGCGTGCCCACTTAATCTGGCGCCTACCACTTCTGGGTTGACCACATTGGTGATGGGGGATGCCTTGGCAATCGCGCTGATGGATAAGCGCGGTTTCAAAGTTGAAGATTTTGCAGCAACGCATCCGGGCGGTGCGCTTGGTAAGCGTCTTTTGGCGCGTGTCAGTGACCAGATGGTGACCCAGAATCTGCCGTTTGTTGGTGTGGATGATTTGATGCCATCGGTAATTCTGAAAATGACAGAATGCAGGCTTGGTATTGCCTTAGTGGGCACTAGTGATGATCTGCAAGGCATAATCAGCGATGGGGATTTGCGTCGCGCTTTGGGGGAAAATGTGGATTTTGCGAATACGCGCGCGCAAGAATTGATGTCGCCTAGCCCGTTAACCACCACGCCAGACACAAGAATGGCGGATGCCGAAGCCAAAATGCAAGAAGCGCGGGTGCAATGCCTTGTGGTGCTTGATGATGCCCAGACCGTTCGCGGCATTGTTCAGATTTTTCAGCCAGCATCATGAAACTCGATGACTTTGATTATGACCTGCCGCCTTCGGCGATTGCAGACCGTCCGGCTGTGCCGCGGCATCAGGCCAAATTGCTTGATCTGACCGCAAATATCTGCCAAGACCGGCGCGTGATTGAGTTGCCATCATTACTTAACTCTGATGATTTACTCATTGTAAATAATACCAAAGTTATTCCGGCACGATTATACGGAAAGCGTGGGGAAGCTAAGATTTCCATCACCCTACATCAGCAAACAGGCGGCAACGAATGGCACGCTTTTGCTAAGCCAGCTAAGAAATTGCGTCTTCATGACGAGGTGGTTTTTGCCGCAGAGTTTTCTGCTGTGGTATCGGGGATTTCCTTACCTTCGGGAATCAAGGCCTTGGCCCCGATGATGCAGTTTTTGCCGATTTTGGCGCCGTTCAAGACCACGGCCCCAATGCCAATGAGGCTGCCATCGCCGATGGTGCAGCCGTGGAGCATGACCATGTGGCC
>JALRFL010000037.1 GCA_023259875.1 Alphaproteobacteria bacterium | reverse complement strand
GCGTACAAGGATAGAGGATGGCATCCCTACCTTTGTGGAATGGTATCGCCGCTGGCATGGCAATAACACATAACGCATCCTGTTCATTGCCTTTATGGGTAAAATTAGTGTAAGAAAAGGATGATATTTTATCGCTTTATTATCTTTTCATCATCTAGGGGCGAGGGATGCCAACGAAAATTACCAAAGCCATCTTTCCTGTTGGCGGCCTAGGCACGCGTTTTTTGCCAGCAACAAAATCTATGCCCAAAGAAATGTTGCCTGTGGTGGATAAGCCGCTGATCCAATACGCCGTCGAAGAAGCGGCCGAAGCCGGCATTACTGAGTTTATTTTTGTCACTGGCCGCGGCAAAACCGCGATTGAAGATCATTTTGATCATTCGACAGAACTTGAAGACACCCTGATCAAGCGCGACAAAAATGATGGTCTGGCTGCCGTGCGCGCCATGATGCACACCCCGGGGTCGGTTGCCTATATCCGCCAGCAAGAACCTGCTGGACTTGGTCACGCGATCTGGTGCGCCCGCCATTATGTTAAGGATGAACCCGTTGCCGTGCTTCTTGCCGACGATCTGATCAAGCCAGAGCAAGGCGGCAAAGGCTGTCTTAAACAAATGGTTGCGGCTTGGCAGGATAAAGGCGGCAATATGGTAGCAGCGATGGAAGTTCCGCGCGAGAACACCTCATCTTATGGGATCATCACCCCCGGCGCGAGCCATGCCAATTTAACCGAGGTTAAGGGGTTAGTCGAAAAGCCAAGTCCAGACAAAGCCCCATCAACCCTTGCTGTGGTTGGCCGCTATATTCTTGAGCCAGGGGTTTTTGCCGAACTTGACCAGATGGAACGCGGCACAGGCGATGAGATACAGATCACCGACTCACTCGCCCGCCGCATTGGTGAAGCTCCTTTTTTCAGCTATCGCTTCTCTGGGACACGGTTTGATTGCGGATCAAAATTAGGGTTTCTTCAGGCCAATATCGCCTATGCGCTTTCTCGTGATGATCTAGGGGAAGACATCACTACATGGCTCAAAGGTCTTGCGCTGTGATAAAACATGATTTTGATCCCACCATATTAAGAGCCTATGACATTCGGGGTATCATTGATGATACCTTAACAGGGGATGACGCCTATGCCATTGGCGCTGGATTTGCAGCCATTATCCGCGCGCGCGGCGGCAAAACAGTCGTCATTGGCCGTGATGGCAGATTGTCCTCGCCCATGTTATCTGAACATCTCGCCAAAGGGTTAACCGATGGCGGCATGGCGGTAACAGATATTGGTACTGGCCCAACACCCATGCTTTATTTTGCGGACCGCATCAGTGATGCGGATGGTGCGGTACAAATCACCGGTTCACATAATCCGCCGCAATATAATGGCTTTAAGATGGTGCTAGGCCATCAGCCTTTTTTTGATGACGATATTCAGGCGCTTGGCAAAGCTATGGCCGAAGGGGTTGAAAGCGCTGATGGTGGCAGTTATCAGCCCATGGATATAGAACAACAATATCTTGATGCGCTTCTTGGTTATGCTGGCGACCTTAGCGCCATTGGTCACATGGCTTTTGTCTGGGATTGCGGGAATGGCGCGGCTGGCCCTATGGTGGAACGCTTAACCGCGGCTCTGCCCGGAGCTCATCATGTTCTGTTTTCTGAGATTGACGGCACTTTCCCTCATCACCATCCTGATCCGGTTGACCCCGAAACCTTGCATCTTTTGCGGCAAGCGGTCACGGATCATGACGCGGTTATTGGAATTGGTTTTGATGGTGATGGTGACCGCATTGGATTAATTGATGCCAAAGGCCGGCAAGTGGCCGGGGATGTGCTAACGGCCTATTTGTCTGGAGGGGTATTGCGTCGTCACCCTGGGGCAGAGATTATTTTTGATGTCAAATCCTCATTGGTGGCATTAGATCAAGTCAGCGCCAGAGGCGGTCGCCCACAATTATGGAAAACTGGCCATAGCCACATGAAAACTCGGCTGAAGGAGATTTCAGCACCACTCGCCGGTGAGATGAGCGGTCATCTCTTTATCGCTGATGGCTGGTATGGGTTTGATGATGCGCTGCTGGCAGCGGTCGCCGTGTTGAAAGAAATGGCCGAAACAGGTCAAGATATCACGCAGTTTGGTGATGCGTTGCCAAGGGTTTTTGCCACGCCAGAGATGCGTATCCCTTGCCTTGAGTCTGAAAAATTTGGTCTTGTGGATGCGGTCGCTAACGCCGCGCGTTCAGAAACCGATGCTGGCATCAGCGAGGCTAATACTATTGATGGCATCCGCGTCACCAATGATGATGGCTGGTGGTTGATCCGCGCTTCGAATACCGGGGCGGAATTGGTCGCTCGCGCCGAAGGCAAAGATGAAACCTCCCTTAATCGATTACAGAATACGATTTATCAACATCTTCGGGCGGCTGGCTGGCAAGATCAATCCAGCCAAGAGGGGTCATAAAGGCTTCCAGTGGATTTGCATGGGCTCAAACTGAAATGATGCGCCGCAAAGGAATTGCCACAATATCTTGAACTCGCTATAAGCAATCGTATTGATAAGTCTAAGGAGTATAGCATGACAGAACGGGTAACATCATTCGGGCTTCAGATTGATAAAACGCTCTATGATTTCGTGAAGGATGAGGTGTTAACAGATATTGGCCTTTCTGCTGATCATTTCTGGCAGGGGATGGCAAATGCTGCTGCCGTTCTTACTCCTAAAAACCGTGACTTGCTCGCCTTTCGTGCTGAGCTTCAGAAAAAAATTGATGACTGGTTTATTGCGCGCCGCGGCAAAGCCCATGATATGGGTGAATACACCGCCTTTTTAAAAGACATTGGCTATCTTATCCCTGAAGGTGCTGATTTTGAAATTACCACCAGCCATGTTGATTCAGAAATGGCTTCAGTGGCAGGACCTCAACTTGTTGTTCCTGTGTTAAATGCGCGCTTTGCTCTTAATGCGGCTAATGCGCGGTGGGGCAGTCTCTATGATGCATTTTACGGCACTGATGCGATCCCGCGTGAAGATAATATCGCCACTGGATATGACAAAACCCGTGGGGATAAAGTTATCGCAACCGTGCGTGATCATCTGGATCAGGTTATTCCCCTGACTGGCGCTAGCCACCACGATACCACCCATTACACCATCACCGATGGTCAATTGGTGGCAAGCCTTGACCATGGCGGATCAGCACAGCTTGCGGATGCAAGCCAACTTCGTGGATGGCTAGGGGATGTGGCCAACCCCTCATCCATATTGCTTAGGGTTAATGGGCTTCATCTTGAACTTATTGTTGACCGTGAAGGCACCATTGGATCAACCGATAAGGCCGGAATTAATGATGTCGTGATTGAATCTGCCTTGACCACGATTGTTGATCTTGAAGATTCGATTGCCGCGGTTGATGCCGAAGATAAAGTCGATGCCTATCGCAACTGGCTAGGGCTAATGAAGGGCGATCTGACCGCAAGTTTCCAAAAAAATGGAAAGGTCATAGAAAGGGCGCTTCACGCCGACCGTGAGTTTGAAGGGCTTGATGGCAAACCTTTGGTTCTGCCTGGACGATCATTGATGCTGGTAAGGAATGTTGGGCATCTGATGACGAATCCGGCCATCCTTGATGACCAAGGGCATGAGTTTTTTGAGGGCATTATGGATGCCTTTATTTCTTCGGCTATCGCTATGCATGATCTCAAAGGCCATGGCAAATATCGCAACAGCCGCACGGGTTCTATTTATATTGTTAAGCCAAAAATGCATGGCCCTGATGAAGTTGCTTTTTCAAACGAAACTTTTGGTCATGTTGAATGCGTCCTTGGTCTGCCTGCGGATACTATCAAGATCGGCATTATGGACGAAGAACGTCGGACGTCGGTTAACCTCAAAGAATGTATTCGTGCCGCCGCGTCTCGCGTGGTCTTTATTAATACCGGTTTCCTTGATCGCACCGGGGATGAGATTCACACCGCCATGGAAGCAGGCCCTATGATTCGCAAAACCGCGATGAAAGGTACCACATGGATCGCCGCTTATGAAGATTGGAATGTTGATATTGGTCTTGCTTGCGGCCTTTCTGGCAAGGCGCAAATCGGCAAAGGTATGTGGGCCATGCCTGATCTGATGGGCGCGATGATTGAACAGAAAATCGGTCATGTTGAGGCAGGGGCAAATTGCGCTTGGGTGCCATCACCTACCGCGGCAACGCTTCACGCCTTGCATTATCATCAGGTAGATGTGTTTGCGGTGCAAAAATCTCTCATGGGCAAGCGCCGGGCTAAACTTGAAGATTTGCTGACCATTCCTGTTGATTACCAGAGCAATCATTCCGCCGCGGATATTCAGCAAGAGCTAGACAACAACGCCCAAGGGATTCTGGGCTATGTGGTGCGCTGGGTGGATCAAGGGGTTGGATGTTCCAAGGTGCCTGATATCAATGATATTGGCCTGATGGAAGACCGCGCGACCTTGCGGATTTCTGCCCAGCATATTGCCAATTGGCTTCATCATGGCGTGACCTCAAAAGAACAGGTGATGGATACCATGAAGCGGATGGCAGCCGTGGTTGATCGGCAAAACGAGGGCGATCAAAATTATCACCCTATGGCAGACAATTTTGATCAATCTGTTGCCTTTAAGGCCGCTTGTGATTTGGTTTTTGAAGGTCGCATTCAGCCATCAGGTTATACCGAACCTGTGTTGCATCGCCGCCGGCTTGAGCTAAAGGGGGCATAGATTGGCGTTTGATCTCAACCGTCACATCACCACCTATCCTGATTTTCCAAAAGACGGTATAACCTTTTATGATATCTCACCTGTTTTGGAGGACGCCGCCGCGCTTAAAAATTGCGTGGCTACCCTTACGGAATTGGCTCGGCCTTATCGCCCTGACCTGATCGCTGGGATTGACGCGCGCGGCTTTCTTTTTGTGACGCCCGTTGCCTTGTCACTTGGGGTTGGCGCTTTGATGATCCGCAAAAAAGGCAAATTGCCGGGCAAGGTCATCGACCATGCTTATGCGCTGGAATATGGTGAGGCCAGTTTAGCCATTCAAGAAGATCGCCAGATTGAGGGCAAGACCATCGTTCTGGTTGATGATCTTTTGGCGACAGGTGGCACAATTGCCGCCGCCAATCATCTCATCACCGCGCGTGGCGGCAAAATTGCGGCAAATATCGTCCTCATTGAACTGACTGGCCTGAAGGGGCGTTCGCAATTGATGGGTGAGGTTCACGCGCTTCAGCAATATGAATTTTAAGAAACCAAATAAAGTGATGATGAAGCCACGCTTCAAAAAAATCTCAATTTTAAGGATAAGAAAAGGCTAAAGACCAAGCCGTGTGCGTGCCTCTTGCCGCAAGGCATCTATTAACACCGCTTTGCGGTTCTTTTTTGTGTACCAGAATGTCCAACCATTACAGCTTTGCCGTCCAAGCAATTGCGCGGCCAGACTGTGAATTGATCCACTGACCTGACCGGCTTTAAGGCTTCCATCTACACGCACTTTAGCCCGATAATCCCCTTTTTCACTGATCAGCTCATCCCCCGGTTGAATAAGGCCTTGCTCCAAAAGGGCGCCAAAAGGAATCTTAACCTCATCCCGACGCTCTGGGGTTTCAAGCAGATCAGGGTCACCAATGGCGCGCGTCGATTTGATCCGCGCTTCTGCAAGATTGACATAATCAGAATCTGCCTCAACGCCGATCCAATGGCGCCGCAACCGCTTTGCAACAACGCCGGTTGTCCCTGTGCCAAAAAACGGATCAAGCACAACATCCCCAGGACGAGTCGATGCAAGGATTACCCGTTGGAGAAGCGCTTCAGGTTTTTGGGTGGGATGGGCTTTCTCGCCGTCATGCTTTAAGCGTTCATTGCCTGAGCAAATCGGCAACCACCAATCTGAACGAAGCTGGCGGTCATCATTAAAGGTTTTCATAGCCTGATAATTAAAAGTATAGCGAGATTTTCGATCACGCGACGCCCAAATCAAAGTCTCATGCGCGTTCGTCATCCGCCGACCACGAAAATTAGGCATGGGATTACTTTTTAACCAGATGACATCATTGAGTGTCCAGAACCCAAGATTTTGCATCACCGTGCCGACCCGAAAAATATTATGATATGACCCAATAACCCAAATCGTGCCATCAGGTTTAAGCACCCGGCGCGCCTCTGCCAACCATGCGGTGGTAAAGTGATCATAAGCCTCAAAACTGCCAAATTGATCCCATGTGTCCCCCGAATCAATGCCATCAACCGCAGAATGATCAGGCCGCATTAAGACCGATTGCCCTAGCTGAAGATTATAAGGGGGATCAGCAAAAATCATATCAACTGAGGCGTCATCAAGCTGACGCATCATCTCAACACAATCGCCTTGCAACACCATATCGCGTCTTGGCTGAACCACGGTTTCATCCTCTTCGACTTAATCTGCTCATGCCTAGACATATCATAAAACGGTATTTTTATAATAAGTCAATGAGTTATGAAGAGAAATTGATTCGTAATCTATATCTTGTGCTAAGCAGATCACAAGATTCTCTATCTTGTGGTCGGCAAAATTCTGTTTTTGCTCAATCTGTTTCTAAAGCCTAGCAGCAAGTTTTTTGACCATATCATCTATATTCCATTCATGATCCAGAATGATATCAGGTGACAATGGCGACTCATAGGGAGAACCAATGCCTGTGAAATTTGGAATTTCACCTGCTCGTGCTTTTTTATAGAGCCCTTTGGCATCGCGCTTCTCACAAATCTCTATTGGAGTATCGACAAAAATTTCAACGAACTCGCCCTCATCAAACAGCTCGCTTGCCATATCTCTTTCTGAGCGAAAAGGTGAAATAAAGGCTGTTAATACTACCAAACCAGCATCCACCATCAACCTAGCCACCTCAGCAATACGGCGAATATTTTCAACCCGATCTTCATCAGTAAATCCAAGGTCTTTATTCAGCCCATG
>JALRFL010000011.1 GCA_023259875.1 Alphaproteobacteria bacterium | reverse complement strand
CACTAAAGCCGAAGAATCAAAGGCCGCGTTACAACAGGCTGAGCAATCTATACGCGCCCTGCGCGAAGATGAAAAACTAGCACAAACCACCTTGCTTGAGGCTACTCGGCAGTTTGAACAAGCCCAAGCCGCCTTATCTTCGGCTAACACGCAAGCCGCCAGCATGACCAATAGCCAAGCGGAAATGACCACCGCGCGCGATCAGGTATTCACCGAATTGGCTGGATTATCTTCGCGTGAGGACATGGCAAAGCAGCTGCATCAATGCCGCGATGAAACCGAAGCCGCGAGAACCCGATTGGCAGAAGCCATGAGCGCAGAAAACTCCATCATGCGAGCAAGGGATCAGCGCACGGAAAGGCGCCGCGAGATCACCCGTGATTTGCAAAGCTGGCAACAACGCCATGATGGCACCTTTAATCGTGTGGCAGAATTGACTAGTCGGCAAGACCAACTGATGGCAGAACTGTCCGAGCTTAAAGCCCAGCCTGAAATGCTGATCCATAAGCGTGAGCAGATCGCCAACGCCATAGCCACGGCCGCCGCGTCAGTGCGCGATGCCGGTGATGACTTAGCCCGCGGCGAAACTGTGCTGGCCGAAGCTGAAGCCGCCCACCGCAAGATGGAAGCCGAATTAATCCAAGCGCGTGAAGCGATGATTAGACAAGAAGGTGAAATGGCGGTTGTTGAACGCGCCCTTGCGGACACGATTGAGCGCATCCGTGAAAAATTAAGCCTTACCCCTGATCAACTGCCTGAGATCACAGGCATAACCGATCCCGATGACGCGGAGGCGGCAGGGCCAGATCGGAGTGAACTGGCTGCCCTAGAATCACGCGTTGAACGGCTTCTGCGTGAGCGTGACAATATCGGCCCTGTCAATCTGCGTGCGGAAATGGAAATGGCCGAAGTCGAAGAGCGCATGACCAGCTTATCCACCGAACGGGATGACCTGATTAACGGGATCAAGAAACTTCGCGATGCCATTCAACAGCTTAATCGTGAGGGTCGTGAGAGGCTTCTTCGCAGTTTTGCAGAAGTGAACAAGCATTTTGGCGAGCTGTTTGCGACATTGTTCAATGGGGGTTCAGCCGAACTGGTCTTAACAGATGATGATGACCCACTAGAAGCAGGGCTAGATATCATGGCCAGCCCCCCCGGCAAGAAATTGCAATCCTTGTCTTTGCTATCTGGCGGCGAACAGGCGCTGACCGCGCTAGCGCTGATTTTTGCGGTGTTCCTGACCAATCCTGCGCCCATCTGTATTCTGGATGAGGTGGACGCGCCCCTAGATGATCGCAATGTTGCCCGGTTCTGCGGCATGATTGAACAAATTGCTCGCGAAACCGGCACCCGATTTATTGTTGTCACGCACCACCGGCTGACCATGGCACAGATGGATCGTCTTTTTGGCGTGACAATGGAACAAAGAGGCATTAGTCAGATCGTGTCTGTTGATCTGCAAACGGCTGAAAAATATAAAGAATCCGCCTAACGCCTCTGGCATGGGACTTTTTGCCCCAGTTTCTGAGCCAAGAACACCCAAAAGACCGCGCATGATCACTTGACATAATGGTGATGGAATCATACTTTGCAGACGCAAATTATGGATGTGCTCAAAGGTTTGATAAGCATCTAACATTTCGTTTTTGAGAAAGGATATGAATATCGTCTCTGACAAAGCCAAGCCAGATACAAACGGTAAGCGTGATGATGGCAAACCGAGCGTGGACTTAAAAACACGCATCGCGAAAGCCGAACATGATTTTACCAATCCGGCACAAGGCAAGCGTTCAAGAGCGGATTTACCAGCAGATGCCTTGGCACTGGTGGGAAGAATAGCAACAGAATTGGTGGCCGGAACCGTCGTTGGGACATTTATCGGCTGGCTTCTGGATCAATGGCTAGGTACGCTTCCGCTCTTTATGGTGATCCTGTTTTTTTTAGGAACACTTGCAGGGATGATGAATATCTGGAGAATGGCTACTGGCCGAGGGTTAAAACTGGGGTATTTGGAACATCAACAGACCAATGATCAGACATCTGACAAAGATGATGACAACAAGGTCTGATATTCCATTGATTAGGATCACGAGGATACATCATGCATTCACCGGTTGAACAATTTACGATCAAGGCACTCTTACACCTTGAGCTGTTTGGCTATGATATCTCATTTTCCAATTCCGCTTTGTTTATGATTCTGGCGGTTTTGGTCAGCACGATCTTTTTGACCTTTGCCATGCGCGGCCGGCAAATGGTGCCTGGTCGTATGCAGGCTTCGGCAGAAATGATGTATGAGTTTATCTCTGACATGGTCAGCAGCAATGTAGGTAACGCCGGACGGCCTTATTTCCCATTTGTTTTCACGCTTTTCGTGTTTCTTTTGTTTGGAAATATGCTTGGGCTTATCCCATATTCCTATACCTTTACTAGCCAGATTGTTGTGACCTTTGTCTTAGCCGCGTTTATCTTTGTTGGTGTCACCCTGATTGCTATTTTCAAGCACGGCTTTCATTTTTTGACCTTTTTTGTGCCCCCCGGCGCACCTAAGGTTTTGATCCCCTTTCTGATTGTTATTGAAGTCGTGTCTTATTTTGTGCGTCCGGTGAGCCTATCGGTTCGACTGTTTGCCAATATGCTCGCAGGTCATACCATGCTTAAGGTGTTTGCAGGCCTTGCCGTGATGATCACTGGCGCTGGCGGAGTATATGCCCCTGGCGCGATTTTACCATTTCTTGCCTTGGTTGGCTTGACTGGACTTGAGGTTCTGGTCGCCGCCCTTCAGGCCTATGTGTTTACGATTCTTACCTGCATGTATCTGAATGATGCCATCCATCTTCATTAAGATCATGTGTTTTCGCATTCCGTTGAAAGGCGGAACTTTAACCACTCAACTATCATAAGTAACGGAAGGAAAGATCCATGGAAGCAGAAGCAGCAAAACTTATCGGTGCAGGCATTGCCGTTCTCCCTCTTTTGGGCGTAGGCATTGGTATTGGTAACATCTTCTCATCATTGGTTAACTCAATTGCTCGCAACCCATCCGCGCGTAACGACGTGTTCGGCATTGGGATTCTGGGCTTTGCCTTGACCGAAGCCATCGCGCTGTTCGCGCTGGTTGTTGCCCTTTTGCTCTTGTTCGTATTTTAATTCTGAACAAAAGCAACAGACACCACGAGGCCTTAGATCAGGGATTCGCGCCATGAAGCCAACCGCTTGGACAGAATCACGTCAACTTAAAACCTGCTTTTCCAGTATCACCGCCGCTGGATTGGTCATGACAATGACCCAATCCGTGATGGCCGCGTCCGAAAAGGGTGAGGAAAGTGGCGGCCTGCCACAGTTGGATTTTTCAACATGGCCAACCCAGATCTTTTGGCTGGTGGTTAGCTTTGCGCTGGCCTACCTCTTAATGTGGCGCATTGTTGTGCCGCGGATAGGATCTGTTCTTGAGGAGCGTCATAACCGGATCGAAGATGATCTTCGCCGGGCAAGACAAGCCTCTGATGATGCAGAACAGGCCAGAGAAGCGTTTGAAAAGATGCTTGCCGATGCGCGTAATGATGGCAATGAAATGACCCGTCAAGCCGCCGAAAGCATCATGTCAAAAATGGAGCGTAAGGTTGCCACGGCTAATGCCGCTCTGGCTAAGAAAATGTCTGAGGCCGAAGCAGAAATTGCAAAGGCACGGGCAGACGCGCTCAAAGAAGTGTCTGATATTGCCAGCACATCTGCGATGGATGTTGTGGCACAATTGACCGGCATGAAGGTTGGCAAAACCGATGCCAAGCGATTGGTAAAGCAAGCAGAAAAAGCCACTTCGTAATGGCTTTATGATTTTTTAACTGGAGGACGCTGATATGGCGGCAGGATCTGGTGGACCATTAATTAACGAAAGCCTTTGGGTAGCGCTTTCTTTTGTTGTGTTCGTGGCACTGGTTTGGAAAAAAGCAGGATCGGCCATGTCTGCCGCGCTGGATAAGCGTAGCGAAGATATCCGCAACAACCTAGAAGAAGCCAAAGCTCTGCGCGAGGAAGCGCAAAACGAGCTTCAGAAATACCAACGGCTTCAGCGTGAGGCGGCAGATCAAGCCAAAGATATTATCGCCAATGCCGAAAAGGCCGCTTTGCAAATTGAAGAATCCGCAAAGAAAAGCGCCGAAGCGTCTATCAAACGCCGCAAGGATCAAGCCGAAGCAAAAATCAAAGCTCTAGAAGCCGAAGCGACCCAAGATATCCGCAATCAAGCGGCACGATTGGCTACCGCCGCCGCCGCTGAATTGATTCGTGAGAATATGGATCAGGCCGCCGCTAACAACCTGCTTAAGGCGGATATTGAGGCAATCAAATCTATCAATTAAGAAAAGCCCTCATACTTCCTGATTTTGGGGCGCTATGATTGCCTCCCCATCCTAAGGTTACGATTTACCCATATCTCAAAACGCAAAATGGCAGGGTGCTATCGCCCCTGCCTTTTGTTTTGCTCGCCAGTTTAGTGATGGCGAACCATTAATCATGGCGTTATGAGGCCTTATGGTGCGGCGCGGCCAAGCCCCAAAAGCACGCGATGCCCATCAGGAACATCCAGATTGAAATCAAAGCTCGGGAAAGACCGGTCAAGGCCACTGCTGAAAGACATGTCTTGGGTTAACACTTTGCGCGTTGTGACCTGATCATCCGGGTCAATAATCGCGGCGGTCAAATGCACCTCAACGGTTTCAATATTTGCCCCGGATCGCATATCTCTTTCCAACAATACATGAACCGTAATATCCGTATCGGTATAGCCTGATTTCTGCACGCATTGCCCATTAATGCCATTAAAACGGATTGAGGCGATTTGGCCTAAGTTCTGACCCCTGGCAAAAGTTTGCTCCCCGCCCACCGCTGCCTTGATAGACGGGCATTCGGAATATTCTGGCTCAAACGCGGAACATCCGACCAGGCTAAAGGCAACGCCAAGCGTTACCGCAGGCGAGAGCAAAGAGGCCAGTTTGAGATAACGGCCAAAGCGCGTCCAAGGTGTTAATATACTCATGTTCTTCATCGTTCATGCCGCCTTTTTGCATTAGATATATGCACTATACGCCTTTATGGGTTTGTTTCAAGTTGACCGTGGCGTCATCTTCTAGCAAAACAGTAGCATGACCAATGCCACAGCGAAACATCCGCAGAAAACAATTATCCTTGCTGAACCGCGCGGGTTTTGCGCAGGTGTTGATCGGGCTGTTCGCATTGTCGAGGAAGCGTTGCGAAAATTTGGTGCGCCGGTGTATGTCAGGCATGAAATTGTCCATAACAAACATGTGGTGAATCGTCTGGCCGCGATGGGCGCGGTGTTTGTTGAAGAGCTTGTTGACATTCCAGATGGCAAACCCGTTGTGTTTTCTGCCCATGGTGTTGCCAAATCCGTGGTGGCAGAGGCCAAACGCAGGGGCATGGTTTCTGTTGATGCCACCTGCCCTTTAGTAACAAAAGTTCATGTTGAGGCTAACCGGCATCATAAACAAGGCGCTCATATCTTGCTGATTGGCCATGCTGGGCATCCCGAAGTCGAAGGCACAATGGGACAAGTCGAAGATGGCGGCATTACCCTTATCGAAACAGCACAAGATGCTATGACCGTCACGCCGCCTGAAAGCGATCACCTTGCCTATGCTACACAGACCACCTTATCGGTTGATGACACCGAAGACATGATTTCCATTCTCAAGCGCCGCTTTCCCCAAATCAACGGGCCAAGAGGTGAAGATATTTGCTACGCAACCACAAACCGCCAACAGGCGGTGAAAGATATCGCCCCCATGGCAGATCTTTTGCTAGTTATTGGGGCAGAAAACTCATCAAATTCCAAACGGCTGGTTGAGGTTGGAAAAATCGCTGGCGTTCGTGACGCCATGCTGATCGCAGGGGCTGAGGCGATAGACTGGTCGTATATTTCCCAAGCCGAGCGCATCGGCATTACCGCCGGTGCATCCGCGCCTGAGGAGCTGGTTGAAGATGTGATCGCCGCCATTGCAGAGCGTTATGACATCACGGTGAAGCGGCATGTTACCGCCACAGAGACTATAGCCTTTAACCTGCCCCCTATTCTGCGGCATTGAGCGCGTTATGGCTGTTTATACCCTCATCACCGATGCGATGATTGACCAGCTTCTGGCAGGATATGATATTGGCGAAAGGCGGCAACTCACAGGCATAACCCAAGGCGTTGAAAATACAAATTACCGCCTAGAAACCAGCCAAGGCGACTATATTCTGACGATTTATGAACGCCGGGTCGCACCAGCCGAATTGCCCTTTTTTATTGGCCTCAAAGGGCATTTGGCAGAAAAGCATTTTCCCTGCCCTAGCCCAGTGGCGGATAAATCCGGTCAAATTCTTCAGACCATCAAAGATAAACCCATGGCTATTGTCACCTTTTTGCAAGGGGCATCCACAACCTCACCTAGCGAACACCAGTGCAGGAAAGCCGGTGAAGTGTTGGCAAAATTGCATTTGCAAGCGGCGGATTTCACCATCAAACGGCCTAATGCCTTAGGCCAACACGCTTGGCGGCCTTTATTTAAGGACACAGGAAAAGCCGCCGATCAACTTGAAACAGGGTTAACCTTAATCGTAGATCACTGGCTTTCACGGATTGAGGCAGAATGGCCTAAAGACCTGCCATCAGGGGTCATTCACGCTGATCTTTTTCCAGATAACATTCTGTTTTCAGGGGATGATATTAGCGGCGTTATTGATTTCTATTTCGCTTGTCAGGATTGGTTCGCCTATGATCTGGCAATTATGATCAATGCCTGGTGTTTTGATCATCAAAAAGCCTTTCAACTTGGCCACGCCGCTGCACTGTTTGCTGGTTACACCTCACTAAGACCGCTTCAACAGGCCGAATATGACGCCCTGCCCGTTCTGGCACGCGGCGCCGCCATGCGATTTTTCCTAACCCGATTATATGACTGGGTTCATACCCCGGCAGACGCGCAAGTCCTGCCGCATAACCCTGTGGATTATCTTGCTCGTTTGAGGTTTTTTGATGCCATCACCACAACTGATCAAATGGTCAAAACCCCATGAATCAACCCGCGCTTGAGATTTATACCGATGGCGCGTGTCTTGGAAATCCCGGCCGAGGCGGATGGGGTGCTATCCTTGTTTGGCAAAATCAGGAAAAAGAACTGTCTGGAGGCGAGGCCGATACCACCAATAACCGCATGGAGTTAATGGCGGCGATAAAAGCGCTTGAGGCGGTCAAGCGTCCCGTGCCGATCAGATTGGTTTCTGATAGCATATATCTGCGTGATGGCATCACCAAATGGATACATGGATGGCGTAAAAATGGCTGGAAGACCGCCAACAAGAAACCGGTTGCCAATCAAGATTTATGGCAAAAGCTAGATGACCTCACCCAATCATATGACATTAGCTGGGAATGGGTGAAAGGCCATTCTGGACACCCCATGAACGAACGCTGTGATGCGTTGGCACGAAAAGAGGCGGAACGCCTGCCACGCGGCGTTTAAAGCCGATCCATGACATATTCAGCGGCAGACACCGAAAACGCCGCTGGCTCTTCGATATAAAGCTGTTTGACGACGCCGTTTTCTGCAACTAACGCCGTACGCCCTGCCCGATTTTTCCCTAACACTGGGGTTGTGACCACATCAATACCCATGGCGCGCGCGGCCAATCCTTGGGCATCGGCCAGCATATCCACTTTGCCTGTCGCCCCAACCTGCGCCCCCCATGCCGCCATGACATGAGCATCATTAACAGAAAGGCAACCAATCGCATCAATGCCCTTTGCCTTGAAGTCATCCGCAAGGGTAATATAGCCCGGCAAATGTTTTTCTGAACAGGTTGGCGTAAATGCCCCAGGCACGGTCAAGAGTATCACCTTGCGCCCAGCCGCCCACGCCGCAAGGCTGGTCTCAGTAATTGAAATATTCACTTTTAAATGCAGCAAATCATCAGGAAGGTGGTCACCGACGGCAATAGTCATGGTCGTCTCCATAGGTATTGATATTCAGTAACTAGGGCGCGTGATCGCCATTTCAATAGCATCCGTTAACGCGCTTGCTGATAACAGTTCGGGCAGAACCAATGGGCTTTCCAGCCCCGGGCCATAAATGGCGTTAAAGGGAATACCATATCGCCCAAAACTGTTCAGATAGTTCAAAATTTGATCATCAGGCCGTGTCCAATCCGCCTGTAAGAGAACAACCTTTTCTTGGCTTAAGAGCTGTTGAACGCTTTGGGCTTCTAAGACAAAAATCTGATTGGCCTTACAGGTCAAACACCAATCCGCCGTGACATCAACCAGAACAATTTGACCATCAGAGGCTAGGCTTTCAGCTAACCCCGGTTGCCATTTTTGCCAGTCTCCAGATGACAACACCCTATCACCAGAAACCACTGACATAAGAACAAAACCCAACCAAGCCGCCGTTAACAAAAGCCCCAAGGCCAATATCCGCCGCACCCAGATCAGCCATTTCCCCGGCCGTGGAAGATAGGCCGCCAGCCGCGGAACCGCCGCCACCAACAACCATGGCGAGGCTAAGCCTAAGGCCATGACCAGAAACACCGCCATCATAACCATAGGGGGAGCGGTAAAGGCAAACGCCACCGCCGTGCCGACAAATGGGGCAGAACAAGGGGTAGCAAGCAGGGTTGCCATCGCACCAGAAGCCAGATCATTCCAGCCACTTTGAGATAAGGCGGCATCGCCGTGATCGCGCCGCCGAGACAGACGCTGAGCCAATCTAGGCACAGGCAAGTTAATGACACCTATCATCATTAAGGCAAACCCCACCATCAACAACGCCATAAAGCCGAGAAAATAGGGATTCTGAAACTGCACCCCCCAGCCAATTGCCGCCCCTGTCTGGCGCATCAACAAAAGGATCGCCCCCAACAACAGAAATGAGAGAACGATTCCACTAGCCGACAGCAAAAAAGATCGTCTGATTTGCGGCAACGCGGCCTTACCATGCCCAAGCGCGCCAGCCAGTTTAATAGAAATCACTGGCAGAACACATGGCATGATATTCAGGATCAATCCCCCAAGAAAGGCGATCAGAAGGATAGATACCAAACCTTTGCGCATCACGGTTACTGCCGTGCCTTTGCTAATTGTTACCGTTTGTTCAAACATAAAATCAGGGTGAATGACCGTGATCACGGCTTGGCGACCGATTAAGGTTGCTGCGTCACCACCAGTGACCGAAATGCTTGCCGTGCCTTGTCCAAATTCTGGAGCTTGAAATCCTAACCCCACCGCGCCGGTTTCAATCAGGATATCCCCTTCGCGCATGGTAAAAATTGCCCCTGAACGGTCAGCAATCGTGACATTAAGCTGATCTGAGGCGATTTGGGCTGTGGTAATGTGATAGCCGTTGCTTGTGCCTGTGGATGGCACTGAGGCTTCTGCTTTAGCTATCGCAAATGCGTGCTGAGACGGGGATGCTATCCCGGCTGGAATTTGCAGGGTTAGCACCTCATCAACGGGAATACATAAATCAGCACAAACCAAACCGGTAAATGCCGCCGCCAAGGTGATATCCGTTGCGGATGATGGTATCGCCTTCTTATCAAGGGTCAGGGTGAGCGGAAACACCACCTCTTTGCCATAACCAAAGGTATCAAGCCCAAAGAGGGTGAAGCGTTCTGGAGCAGGAAAGCGCATTTCATGGTGTGTAACGGCGGCGCTGGCCGAAAAATCAAGCACTGGCGGTAACCCTGCGTCACCGGGGCTGCGCCAATAAATCTTCCATCCCTCTGCCAATTTCACTTGAAGTCCAGCTTTAAGACGAGAAGCCCCATCATAATGAGCTGTGTTAGAAATCAGCCTTAACTGAACCTCGTCCGTGCCTTGCCATGGGCCGGTATCTGCCCGTGCCAGAGAAACGCCTGATATGACAAAGAAAAGGGCAGATATCCTTATCAGCCAACCAAGCGGTATGATCTTGCTTTTAGGCCTCATGCGTTTTTTTCCTTATCTTTGATATGAGAAATACCATGGCCTGACAGGAAACATCTGGTCAAGTGCACGATTTGTCGCTAGCATTTCAGAAGGATGAGCACACGACACACATTATTAGGCCAATTATTGATTGCATCGCCGCAAATGGATGACCCCAGATTTGCGAATACGGTCATTTTAATTTGCCAACATGACGATAAGTCCGCCATGGGCCTGATCATCAATCAGAAAGCTGATGGGATGGATTTGGATGAATTATCAAAACAACTCGGCACAGGGACGCCGCGATTCGGGGGGGATACTCCGGTTCATTACGGCGGCCCTGTCGAACCATCCAGAGGCATGGTGCTACATTCCAGTGATCATGTTCTGCCCGAAACCGTCATGGTCAGCAACGAGGTTGCCATGACCGCGAATATCCGCATCATTTCTGAAATTACCAATGGTTACGGCCCTAGTGAGTTTATTATCGCGCTTGGCCACGCCAGTTGGGCAGCAGGGCAATTAGAAACTGAACTTAAAAGCAACGCATGGATCACCATGCCTTATGCGCATGATTTGGTGTTTAGCTGTCTTAACCGGAACCAGTGGCAGGATTGTTATTCGCGGCTAGGTATCGCGACCGAGCATATGTCATCTAGCATCGGCCACGCTTGACCCCCTGCTATTTGAGCAAATCTGCCATGGCGTCTGCTGTCATCAGGGTTTTTGCGCGTTTGTCACCGATAGCCGCAAGAACGGGATCGCCGGTGATGAGCCGGTTGGCTACTTTTTCAATGGCGCCGACATCAATATCATCAATTGCTGATAATTGGCTGGCGGTATCTTTCAGCTCTCCATATTGTATCCACTGCCTAGGCATTTTTTCACACACGCGCATGACGCTTTCACCCCCCATCAAGAGGCTGGAACGCATCTGTGCTTTGGCGCGAGCCAATTCTTCCTCAAGGGTGTTTTTGGATAAGGATGCCAATTCGCCACAAGCCACACGAATCAACTCATTTGCATCATGCGCGTCAGTTCCGGCATAGACACCAAACACCCCATGATCCGATAGCATCTGACCAAATGAGAACACGCTATAACATAAACCGCGCTTTTCACGGACCTCTTGGAACAACCGTGAGGACATACCGCCGCCATAAAGGATAGATAAGGCCAGCAATGGCCAGCGATCAGGGTCACTCCATGAAAACGCAGGCCAGCCAAACACCACATGAGTCTGTTCCAGATCGCGCACCAACACTTCTTGCCGCTTACCAATCTGCTGAGGCCAAGTCGGAGCCATGCGTTCAGGCTTAGATACCTTTCGGGTTAAGCTTGATTCAATCGCATCCACTCGATCCAACAACGCCTCATGATGGATTTGTCCAGCCGCAGAAATGATCATATTTGATGTGCCATAATAGCGGTCCATAAAACCGCTAAGATCACCGCGCCCAAACCCCGTCACACTCTCTGTTGTTCCCAGAATCGGCCGCCCTGCAGAATGCCCCGGAAAACATAACCCTTGAAACAGATCAAAGACAATATCATCAGGCGTATCGTTAGCCTGACCAATTTCCTGAATGATCACTCCCTTTTCACGGGCAATTTCTGTATCAGGTAAAGTTGAGCTAGTTAAAATATCCACCAGCAAATCTAGGGCAAAGTCCAAATGGTCTGGCAATAAACGGATATAATATGCGGTTTCTTCACGGCTGGTATGGGCATTGATAAATCCGCCAATATCCTCAACCTGACGCGCAATGGTTTCGGCATCACGCCGCTGTGTGCCCTTAAACGCCATATGTTCCAGCATATGGGCAATGCCGTGTTCTTGATCCGTTTCGTCCCGACTGCCGGCGGAAACCCAAATACCAATAGCAATGCTATTGGCATGGGGCATTTCCGTGCTGACAATGGTCAGCCCGCTTGGCCTTTGGGTTACACGCGCGGATGAGGTGCTGGTCATGATCGCTGTCCTGACCTTATCGTTTGTTGGTGTTGATCAGGTTTGCCACCTCAACGGCTGAGGCAGAACACGTCACATTCCGATGTGGTCTTTGCATCAAGTCCTGCAAATGATCGGGTAATGCTGGACGCAGGCCTGTGGCCTTTTCTACCGCATCGGGAAACTTGGCCGGATGCGCACAGGCCAGAGCCACAATCTGATGATTGTCAGTTTTCGCCGCTTCGCGCGCGGCGGCTAAACCCACGGCACTATGCGGATCAATTAAAACCCCATCATCTTTCCATGTTCGCGCGATTTCAGCCAAAGTCGCCTCGTCATCACAGCGAAAACCGCTAAAGAGATGAATATCATCATTGACCATATCCCGGGTTAGAGTGAATTGGCCGGTGTCTGAAAACCGTTTCATCAATTCGCGGGTTTGATCACCATCACGGTCTAACAATTCGAACATCAAACGCTCAAAATTGCTTGATACCTGAATATCCATTGACGGGCTAAGGCTTGGCTCAACAGCTCGTCTTTCCATCACCCCATGGTCAAAAAACCGCGCCAGAATATCATTGCGGTTTGATGCGCAAATGAACCGATGCACGGGTAATCCCATCTTCATCACCGCGTAGCCAGCAAAAATATTTCCAAAATTCCCTGTTGGGACAGAAAACGACACTGGTTTTTCCAAGCCGCCAAGGGCCAAGGCCGAGGTAACATAATACACCATTTGCGGCATTAGCCGCGCCCAGTTAATCGAATTGATCGCCGACAACCCGATCTGGTCACGAAAGTCTAAATCGCCAAAAAGCTGTTTCACAATGCCCTGACAATCATCAAAATCACCCTTTACCGCCACCGCATAAGCGCCATCCGCCATGACGCTGGTCATTTGCTGTTCCTGAACAGGCGATACCCGACCATCTGGATAAAGGATAAAGATATCTACCATCTGGCGGTCACGAAACGCCTCTAGCGCGGCAGACCCTGTATCGCCACTTGTTGCACCTAAGATCACCGCGCGCTGACCTTTGCGCGCCAAGGCCTGATCAAACAGGCGCGATAAGACCTGCATCGCCACATCCTTAAAGGCAATGGTCGGCCCATAGAACAGCTCACAAAGATTGATCTGATCATTAATCGGCTTAAGCGGCGTTACCTCAGGGGATGAGAATGTGGCATAAGCTTCGCGGCTGATCGCCAGCAGGTCATCAAAACCGAAATCTGGCCCTGTGAATTTCGCCATAATATGCGCCGCCACCTCTGCATAAGGCATGGAGGCCATAGCCGCCAGTTCCCCATCGGCAAAACGCGGCCATGCCGTTGGCAGATAAAGTCCACCATCACGCGCCAACCCAGAAAGCAACGCCGTTTCAAAACTAATGGGGCCATCCTTACCTCTGGTGCTGATATATTGGATGTCTTCTGACATTAAGATTTCCCCTTACGGCCTAATCGCCCTGCTTGTCTATGCCATGAGAAATAAACCCCAACAAGACCAATAGCAATCCCATACCAAGTCAGCGCGTATTGCCAATGATTATTCGGAAGCGTGATGTTCACCCCTGCGCCAATAGGCAACACATAAGGCCCATCAGGACGCAAAGCATCAACCGTAAAAGTTTTAATAATGCGATCACCAAGGCCGGTGTGCTGGCTGATATCCGCAACAGAAAGGGTAAACCAATCGCCGTCTTCTGGATCATTTTCTGGCACAAAATATCCCTTTATCGCTGGCAAACGGATAATACCATCTACCTCAACCACGCCAGCGGTCAGTGTTGCTGGTCGCTGACTTGGCTCGCGGTAATCTTGAGACACCCAGCCGCGATTGATCAGGAGGATACGGTCATCATCTAACCGCAATGGGGTAATGATATGATATCCTGCGGTGCCTTCAAAGGTGCGGCCGGTTAATTGCACCTCATGTTCATGAAGCCAAACCCCTTTCACCAAAACGCGCTGATAACGTGGCGGCTGATCAAAGGTCACATTGGTGACCGGAATGGCCACGCTATGCGCCCGATCTTCAAACTCGGCAATAAGCTCTGCCTTCCACTGCATCCGGTGGAGCTGCCAACTGCCAAGCGACACAAGAATAACCAAGGCAATGACTGAAAAGACAGTCATCCATAAGGCTGGACGAAATCCCATCCTAAAGGCCTTTCCTAAAAAAAGCGTTTTTCCGGATCGCGTATCCGAAATTGCCAACCAATCATTAAAGCTTTGAGAGGCCTTAAGGTCTTTAATGTGGCGACGATCATTACTGTTCCCCACAAAACCGCCTGCACCCATAAAGGAGGGGAAGCCAACGACTCTAA
>JALRFL010000143.1 GCA_023259875.1 Alphaproteobacteria bacterium | reverse complement strand
AGCCATGGTGCATTTCCCGCCAATTATGGTGGGGGCACCGGATTCCGGCATGGTATGGGCCGGATGATAAGCCTTTTGTAGCCCTTGATGAGCAAGCGGCTCAAGCCGCGGCGCGTGAACATTATGGTAAGGATGTTCCCTTACGCCAAGACGAAGATGTTCTTGATACTTGGTTTTCTAGTGGCTTATGGCCTTTTTCCACCTTGGGTTGGCCAGAAGAAACCGATCACCTGAAACGCTATTATCCCGGCGATGTTTTGGTCACAGGGTTTGATATCATCTTTTTCTGGGTTGCGAGAATGATGATGATGGGGATGCATTTTATGGATGGGGAAATCCCGTTCAAAGATATCTATATTCACGCCTTGGTGAGGGATGAAAAAGGTCAAAAAATGTCCAAATCAAAGGGCAATGTCATGGACCCACTTGATCTCACGGAAAAATATGGCGCTGATGCCTTGCGTTTCACCCTAACGGCATTAGCGGCACAAGGCAGAGATATCAAGCTGGCGGAATCTCGGATCGAAGGATACCGTAACTTTGCTACCAAGATTTGGAACGCGTGCCGCTTTCTTGAAATGAATCACGCCACAGGAAAACCGGGGCTTGGTGATGACCCGATCGTTGATCCGATTAACCAATGGATTCTTTATGAATTGGCGCAGACAGGTGATGCGGTTCGTCAAGCTATCACAGAATACCGTTTCAATGATGCGGCAGACGCTGTTTATCACTTTATCTGGCACCGTTTTTGTGACTGGTATCTGGAATGGATCAAACCATCACTTAGTCATGATAAAACCGAAAGCACAGAATATACCCGTGTGGCGGCAACCGTCATGGCCGAAGCGATTACGATGTTGCATCCCCTCATGCCTTTCATCACCGAGGAGCTGTGGAAAGAGATTTTTTCAGGGGATCAGATGTTGATATCATCTCCGTGGCCTGAACGCGATGTATCAAACTTTGTGGGGGCAGGGGAACAGATCGGCTTTATTTTTGAGCTGATTACCACCGTGAGGTCTTTAAGAAATGAAATGAATGTTCCGGCATCAGCAAAGCCAGAATTGGTCTTACTGGACGGTAAGGCCACGCATTCTGGATGGCAAGACTGGATCACAACCCATAAAGATGCCATGTTAAGATTGGCGCGTCTCAAAGATATTAGGCTAGCTGATGCCATGCCGCCACAATCCGCGCAAGCGGTTGTTGGGGGCGTAGAGGTTGCGATGCCTTTGGCGGATGTGCTTGATTTTGATGCGGAAAGAACACGCCTCCGCACCGCGTTAAAAGCGGCTGAGGGTGAGGTGAAAAAACTGGAATCAAAGCTGAACAATCAGGGGTTTGTCAGTAAAGCCCCAGCAGAGGTGATTGAAGAAAATCAGCGTCGCCTTGAGGTGGAAATCGAACGCCGTGATAAAATTGAAACCGCGCTTAATCGCTTACAATAAGTGAGCAAAGATCTAAAACAGGAGGATCACAATGTCATCACAACCATGGGATAAATCCAAACTTCCAAGCCGTCATGTCAGCGTGGGCCCAGAACGCGCCCCCCACCGTTCATATTATTACGCCATGGGAATGACCGAGGAGGAAATCAATCAGCCTTTGGTCGGTATTGTTTCCACTTGGAACGAAGCTGCCCCTTGCAACATTGCGCTTAGTCGTCAGGCGCAATCCGCAAAAAAGGGTGTTGCGGATCATGCAGGAACCCCGCGTGAGTTCACAACAATCACGGTAACAGACGGGATCGCCATGGGGCATCAGGGCATGAAATCGTCTCTGGTTAGCCGTGAAGTGATTGCGGATTCTATTGAATTGACAGTGCGTGGGCATTGCTATGACGCGATTGTTGGTCTTGCTGGATGTGACAAATCCTTGCCCGGGGTCATGATGGCCATGGCGCGGTTGAATGTGCCATCGGTGTTTATGTATGGCGGTTCTATTTTGCCCGGCCGCTTTAAGGAACGCGATGTGACGGTTCAAGATGTGTTTGAGGCGGTAGGCGCGTATGCGGCTGGAAATATGTCGGATGATGACTTGCATGAACTGGAATGTGTGGCTTGCCCTAGTGCTGGGTCATGCGGCGGTCAATTTACCGCAAATACCATGGCTTGCGTGTCTGAGGCCATTGGCCTTGCCATTCCGGGTTCTGCCGGCGCACCTGCGCCATATGAAAGCCGTGACGAATATGCTTATCATTCCGGCCGCATGGTGATGGATTTAATCCGTAACAATATCCGCCCTCGAGATATCCTGACGCGAAAGGCATTTGAAAACGCGGCCACCATTGTTGCGGCTTCTGGTGGGTCAACCAATGCTGGTCTGCATCTTCCTGCCTTGGCGGCAGAATGCGGCATCTCATTTGATTTGCATGATGTGGCTGAGATTTTCAAACGCACCCCCTATATCGCTGACCTTAAACCCGGTGGGCGTTATGTGGCTAAAGATATGTATGAAATTGGCGGCGTGCCAGTTTTGCTGAAAACTTTACTTGATGGCGGCTATATCCATGGGGATTGCATGACCGTAACCGGAAAAACCATGGCTGAAAATCTAGCTGATGTTCAGTTTCCGGAAGATCAAGATGTCATTCGTCCGATTAGCAATCCTCTGTCTGCCACTGGTGGCGTGGTCGGTTTGCGCGGCAACCTTGCCCCCGAAGGAGCAATCGTCAAAGTGGCAGGGATGAAAAACCTTGTCTTTACTGGCAAAGCTCGGTGTTTTGATTGCGAAGAAGACGCCTTTGCCGCCGTTGAACGCCGTGACTATAAAGAGGGCGAGGTCATTGTGATTCGTTACGAAGGCCCAAAGGGTGGCCCCGGTATGCGTGAGATGTTAGCAACAACCGCGGCGATTTATGGTCAAGGCATGGGCGATAAAGTCGCGCTGATTACTGATGGCCGTTTTTCTGGCGCAACACGGGGTTTTTGTATCGGCCATGTTGGCCCTGAGGCCGCCATTGGTGGGCCAATAGGATTGCTTAAAGATGGGGATATGATCACCATTGACGCAGAAAACGGCACGATTGAGGTGGACTTAACTGACGAAGAATTGGCCGCTCGCCGTAAAGAATGGCAACCTAGAAAAACAGATTACCAATCTGGCACCTTGTGGAAATATGCCCAGACGGTTGGGTCTGCCGAAAAGGGGGCTTTGACGCATCCCGGCGGCGGCGCAGAAACCCATGTCTATGCGGATATCTGATCCGCATAAGTTGAAAGATAAACCTGACACCAAACAGGGGTATGGTCGCTAGCGCGTTCCATGCCCCTTGGGTTTTTATCAATATCGGTGGCTATGATCCTATCCGCCGCTTCGGCGTTGGCCAAGATATGATCAATTCGGATGCCATGATCCTTTTGCCATGCTCCGCCTTGATAATCCCAAAAACTATAAGCTATGCGCCCGGAATGAAAGGCGCGAAACGCATCGGTGAACCCTTGATAAACCAATGACCGCCAAGCCTTTAGGCTGTCCGGATGGTGGAGGGCGTCTCCTTGCCAAGCGTTGATATCATAACAATCCTCAGTGGCAGGGATAATGTTATAATCGCCAGCCAGTATAACGGGCCGTCCAAGTTGGTCTAGGGTTTTGGCGTGGCGCGCCAAGCGTTGCATCCAATTGAGTTTATAACGAAATTTATGGGACAGACCGTCATCATCCCTGACAGGATTACCATTTGGCAAATATAAACAGCCAAGGATCAAATCGCCATGCTCAACTTCAAGATAACGGGCTTGCTCATCCGCAAGGTCAGTATCAGCAAAAGGCAAGCCTTTTTGCCGCAAGGTGAGGGGTACACGCGAGGCAATGGCAACCCCATTATAGGTTTTTTGGCCGTGAACATGAACCTCATATCCGGCATCTCTAAACCGATCTGTGGGGAAGTTTTCATCTAGGCATTTGATTTCCTGCATCAGCAGAATATCGCAATGCGTGTCTTGCAACCATGCCAAAACGGCATCCGCGCGAACTTTGATGGAATTCACATTCCATGTGGCGATAGTTAAGCGATCAGATGGCAAAGGACGTTCCACATCCGCATCCGGCAGAGGCATTAGGGTTATTGACCTGAAAATATTGACCTGCCAGTTCATTAAGAAAATCAAGCTGACCACCTGTCACAAACTCAAGTGACATTGTGTCAATGGCGGTGATCACCTCAACCCCTGATGAAGTATGATGGCGCAAAATCACATCATCGTCGTTTTGCTGTTGATCAATGCTAAAATGATATTGAAAACCTGAACACCCACCACCAAGAACAGCCAGCCGAAAGATAGGGGTTTCTTGATCTTCTTTGCTTTCATTAGCAATAATCTTTGCGATTTGCTCAACCGCGCGATCCGTAATGGTAAAGGGTATTATTTTTTGGCTGTGATCATTCATCGCAAGCATCCTTTCGTCTTAATATAATGCCCTTATGGACTGCCATCAAGGGAATTGCCGTCATCATGCCGCATTAAGCAAAAAGAGAGCCACGATATCAGGGCTTTGCGGCATTGCGTCGATACCTCAACCGCGCTATGGTCAACACGTTTTCAACAACAACTTGTGATAACTGCTGATTAAGGGAAACCTCGGTTCACGATGCGACATCTTGCTAATTATGCTTCGCAGGCTAACCAAAGCCGTGGGCGACAATTTCCTCACCAATCCGAGCATGAGGATATGCGTTCGCATTTTCAGCGTGACCGTGATCGCATCATTCATTCTGCCGCTTTTCGCAAGATGAAATATAAAACCCAAGTGTTTATTTATCATGAAGGCGATTATTTCCGCACACGGCTTACCCATTCGCTTGAGGTTTCGCAAATTGCCAGAACCATCTCAAGGCATCTTCGCCTTGATGAAGACTTGGCAGAGGCGGTGGCATTAGCCCATGATTTAGGCCATACCCCATTTGGACACGCCGGGGAAACCGCGCTTAATCAATCGATGGCGGATTATGGCGGCTTTGATCACAATGAACAAACGGCAAGGGTTCTGACAAAACTGGAACAATGTTACGCAGGATATGACGGTCTTAATCTGACATGGGAAACCCTTGAGGGCGTCATTAAGCATAATGGCCCTTTGGCGCAATCCGCCCGGCGGCCCACTATTGCCGCGCTTGATCAAGATATGGCGTTACAGTTGAATAGTTATGCCTCACTCGAAGCGCAAATTGCCAATCTGGCAGATGATATTGCCTATCTTGCCCATGACTGTGATGATGGTATTAGGGCAGGGTTGCTAGACCCAGATAAGATGCTTGATCTGCCACTTGCAGGGCCGATTTTACATCGCCTCAAAAAAGATCATGGTGACTTGAAAACCTCGCGTTTAGTGCATGAATTAACACGCAATTTAATTAAACTGGCGGTAATGGACTTGATCACAGAAACCGAACAGCATCTTGCCAACGCCGCCCCAAACACGGCTGATGATATCCGTCAGGCGGATAAACCTATGGCTAGGTTTTCTCAGTCCATGAGCAAGGATTTAACGACCTTAAAGGATTTTCTTTTCGCCCATGTTTGGCGACATTATCAGGTTAACCGCATGACCAGTAAGGCCAAACGCCTGATCAAAGAGATGTTTTCCCTTTTCATGGATGAAACCAATACCCTGCCTAATGAATGGCAATATCTTGACCAGAACCATCTTGATGATATAGATATCCACGCAAAAGCAAGACATATCGCCGATTATATCGCCAGCATGACTGACCGTTTCGCCGTGATGGAACATGAACGTCTTTTCGCGCCCGGCCCAATTTTGAGATAAGAACACCGGATGAATATTTTTTCCCATTACAGCGAACGCATCACCAATATTGCTAATCACTTGATTGAAAGTGGGCACATCACCCTTTCTGGCGATCCTGTGATCGCCCAGTGTGAGCCGCCACGCGACCCTAGCCATGGTGATCTGTCAACCAATATCGCAATGGTAATGGCAAAATCCGTGAGCATGCCGCCGCGTGATTTAGCGGCGATATTCTTGCCGCATATTGAAACCTTGGATGGGGTGGAAACAGTTTCTATCGCTGGCCCCGGTTTTATCAATATGACCCTTGCCAGCCAAATGTGGCAAGATCGTATTCATGATATTCTGACCATGGGTCAGGATTGGGGCAACAGCACCCATGGGCAAGGTGAGGCGATGAATGTGGAATATATTCAGTTAAATTTTTTAAAGGAAACTCTGAAAATATTTCTGGGCATGTCTAATCTTAAATTATTTAGTATTTTAAGAATGTTAATAAGATTATGCATTTTTGGCTTTGAAAAAAAGTCAAACATAGTGATT
>JALRFL010000209.1 GCA_023259875.1 Alphaproteobacteria bacterium | reverse complement strand
GGGTTTCTGGATTATGCCGGGCCGGTCCAATCGCTAATCAGACAGCAGTATGGTTTCACCAGTTGGAATCAATACTGGTTTCCAGAGATTCGCAGCATGGGCGGCGCAATCTTTGTGATGGGGTTGGTTCTTTATCCTTATGTCTATTTAATGGCCCGCACAGGGTTTGGGCAAATCCCTACTCGCGTGTTTGAAGCGACGCTTCTCACAGGAAGAAGCTTGATCTGGCATGTTGGGTTGCCCATGGGAAGGCCAGCGATTATCGCAGGATTAGCCCTTGTCCTGATGGAAGTGGTGGCAGATTTTGGAACGGTGGATTTCTTTGCCGTTGAGACCATCAGTCTGGGTGTTTATAATGTTTGGCTTGGGATGAATAGCATTACCACCGCCGCGCAACTGGCGTTGATGGCATTTGTGCTGGTATTTATTCTGCTTGGCTCTGAGCGTTACGGTAGGAATAAAAACCGCTTTTCCAATACCCGAAGTGGCATCACAGGTGTGCCAAGGGCAGAGGCAGAGGGTCTGTGGCGCGTTGTGTTGCCGCTAATCTGTCTGTTTCCAATTATCCTCGGTTTTATTTTGCCGGTGGCAATTCTGGTTCACTTTAGCATTGGGCAAGGCGTTGGGCATATGTCAGATATTACCACCGCGGTTGTTCAAACCTTATTGGTCGCAGGGCTTGGAATGGTGGTGATAATGGCATCTGCCCTAACGATTGGGATTATTTCTTGTTATGTGCCATCTCAATTTGGGCGGCTTTTGGCTGGCCTTTCCGCAACAGGATATGCCTTTCCGGGAACGGTGCTGGCGTTAGGAGTATTAGCCGCTATTGGCTATATTGATCAGGGTTGGCGCTGGATGGGGCTAACGGTTTTTGATGCCAAATGGACGTCATTATTTGGTGGCGGTATGGTGATGCTGATCCTTGCCTATATGGTGCGCTTTCAGGCCGTGGGATTAGGGGCGGTGCAATCAGCCCTTGAAGGTATGCCAAGCACACTTGTCCCTGCTAGTCGGGTGATGGGGCACGGCTTTTTGGTCAGTATCAGACGCGTGGTTCTGCCGCTTATCCGGCCTGCGGTGCTAGCAGGGGGATTGCTGGTCTTTGTTGATATTATGAAAGAGTTGCCAATGACATTGTTGTTGCGGCCTTTTGATTTCAACACTCTTGCAACCATAACTTATCAATATGCCCATGATGAGCTGATTGAAAGGGCGGCTTTGCCAGCCTTAATGATCGTGTTGACGGGACTTTTGCCTGTCATTATTATCCAACTTTATTTCAAACCTCGCCAATAAAGTTTCACCCTTATGTTCCGACTGTTTTTTGTTGCTGTATTATTGTTCGTGTCAAAATCCGTTTTTGCCGATGATCAGCGCATTATTCTACAATCTACAACATCGGCGCAGAACTCTGGTCTTTATGATTATCTGATCCCATTGATTGCTGAGGATACTGGCATTGTGGTTCATGTGGTTGCGGTCGGCACAGGGCAGGCGATTAGCAATGCCCGAAATTGTGATGGGGATTTGTTGCTGGTACATTCCAAGCAAGATGAAGAGCAATTTGTCAAAGAGGGCCACGGGCTTTATCGCGAAGATTTGATGTATAATGATTATGTTTTGATCGGGCCATCGGATGATCCGATTGGCGCCAGCCTTGCCGATTCCATTAATGCCGCCTTAAAGAAGTTTCTTGATCAGGACGCAACCTTTGTTTCTCGCGGTGACGATAGCGGCACTAATAAAGCTGAGCTTAGGCTCTGGCAGAGCATTGATGTGAATCCGCGTGATTTGCAACAATACCGCGAAACTGGAAGCGGTATGGGGGCGACAATTACAATCGCGCTTGAAATGAACGGTTACACATTATCAGATCGCAGCACATGGCTGGCCTATGGTGATAAAAAACAACACCGGATTGTGTTTGAAGG
>JALRFL010000079.1 GCA_023259875.1 Alphaproteobacteria bacterium | reverse complement strand
CCAGATGGATAACATCATCAAGCGCATAGCGATATTGGCGCGGCGATAGGGGGCGACGGCTCCAATCCGTGAATTGCGAGGATTTGTCGATCTTGATCCCTAGGATATGATTAATCAGCTTATCATAGCCCACTTGATCCCCTAGGCCGCAGACCATAGCCGCGATTTGGGTATCATAGAGGGATTGCGGCAATTCCCCCATCATGCGATAGAAAATTTCAAGGTCTTGCTTGCCGGCATGAAATACCTTGGTTGTGTTCGCGTCGCGCAAAAGCCCGATCAGGGGGGTGAGATCAATACCGTCCGCTAATGGGTCAATCGCCGCCGCTTCGTCGGGTGATGCGATTTGAACAAGGCAGAGTTTGGGATAATAGGTGGTCTCACGCAGAAACTCGGTATCAATGGCGATATCGTTATGCTCAGCCATGCGGACACAGATTTCCGCAAGCTGATTCGTGGTGGTGATGAGGGGAGGCTGGCTATTCATTTGATATTTTATAAATCAGCTTTCATATTAATGATAGTCAGATGATAATTTTGTATTAGTTTAGATAATAGGTTTTCGTCAGAAAAGGGCAAATCAATGCGAATTATGGCTTATGGGATGGTCTTTCTCACCTTTGCAGTATCGCCAGTGATGGCGGCGACCGCCTCTGGTTTTGTCTCACATAAAGCGGTCTATCAGATTGATTTATGGAAAAATACCTCCAACTCATCCGTGGAAAGTGTCAATGGCAAAACTTTCTATTCCATCAACAAGGGATGTGATGGTTGGTATTCCACTGAAAAATACGCCATTAATTTTATATCCAGAGAAGGCCAGTCCTCTGAGTTTATTTCGCATTACGAAACATGGGAATCCCATAAAGGCGATAGCTTTTCGTTTTCTATCGTTGAGGATTCAACCTTTAATGGCCAGCAAACCCATGAAGGTTTTGCCAATTTATTTACCGGATATGGCGAGGCTAGTTTTCTAGGCAGCAAGGAAAGCACGGTGGAATTGCCATCAGATACGGTGTTCCCTGTTCAGCATTTATCCTCATTGATTCAGCAGGCCAGCGCAGGTGGCCGTGTTTATCAAACTCATCTCTTTATAGGGGGTGAGGTGTCGGACTCGCAATATTTTGTCAGCTCACTCATCGGTAAGGCAAAACATGCCCCCCCACGCGTTGATCTTGGGGATATGGCTGATGACAAATATTGGCCATTACGGGTGGCGTATTTTGACCCATCGGCCAGCGATGCCGAACCTGAATATGAAATTGAGTTCATGGTACAGGAAAATGGCGTCATCCGATCGTATATTGTTGATTATGGGGATTTCAGCATGCGTGCGATGATGGAAAGCTTTGACCCCATCAATGATGACGCCTGCTAGCGGCTATCCTCTCTCGGCTAGCAATCAGTGATTCTCATTGTTATCTGTGCTGTCATCATCACCAGTCTTGTTTTGAGAATGGCGCGAAAATTGCCGTCCAGAAATAATCGCTGCTTGCCCATGGCGTTGCCGCAACCGATCCACCGTGTCCTCTAGGGCTATGATCCGCGCCAGATCAGGTTCTGCCAGATTGACCGGATCAGCTTGATCAGATGACACCAGTTGCTCAACCCCGATACCAATCAATCGCCAAAACAGATGGGGTGCGGTCTCATCTTTTAGCATCTTCATCCCTGTTTCAAAAATCTTGCGTGCCAATTGGGTTGGGTCTGGCAAGGTCTGACTTCGGGTCAAAAGCTGATGCTGATGCGATTTCAGTTTAAGCACCACGCGGCGTCCAGCGAGATGATTTGCTTTCAGCCGCCTTGCCACCTTATCGCTTAGGCTTTCTAGGATAGCGGTTAGGGCGTCAAGATCGGCAAGGTCCTTATCAAATGTGGTTTCTGAGGAAATGGATTTGGCTGGACGATCCGGAACAACAGGGCGATGGTCTATGCCAGCCGCTAATTGTTTGATGCGGATAGCGTTACTGCCGGCGATGGTTGCTACCAATTCTAAAGGTGCTTTCACCAGATCACCGCAAGTGGTGATCCCGGCGTGATTGAATTTCTGGCTCATAGCCTTGCCTGTGCCATAAATCACATTGACGGGAAGGGGGGCTAATAGGTCAGCTGCCTCAGCCATGCCAATGATATGAAAGCCTTTTGGCTTATCCATATCTGAGGCCATTTTCGCAAGCGACTTATTGCCGGAAAGACCAATGGAAACGGTGATCCCCACCTCTTTTTTTATGACATTGGCAAGATACGCCATGCTGGCGGCAGGAAAGCGCTGATGCAAGGCCTCAGTTCCACTCAAATCAAGAAAAGCCTCATCAATGGAAAGCGGTTCAACCATTGGGGTGAGAGATAGCATCAATGCCCTGACTTCATGCCCCACGGCCTGATAAACCTCCATCCTAGGCCTGACAACCACGGCATCAGGGCAGAGTTTCAGCGCTTGATACATGGGCATTGCTGACCGAACCCCATGGATACGGGAAATATAGCACGCTGTGGCCACAACGCCGCGCTTGCCGCCTCCAACAATGACGGGTTTATTGGCTAATTCAGGGTTATCGCGTTTCTCAATAGCGGCGTAAAACGCATCACAATCCACATGAGCCAATGCCAATTCCCTCAGTTCAGGATGACGGATCAGTTTCCATGATCCACAAGATGGGCATTGTGGTTGATTGGTGCTGTTGCCATCATCTAAACAATCACGGCACAGCCATGGTAGGACAGGATGGGCGGATGGATCACGCATCAGGCCAAAGCCAAGCCGCGCCGCGAACGCCACTTGAATCGCCATGATGCGGTTTCAGCAATTTGGTTTCAATATCTTTGCTAAACACCAACTGCGACCATTTCGGCGGCACATTTTGATAAAGCCTGTCCAGATTAGAAAGGCCGCCCCCCAAAACAATCACATCCGGATCAAGGGTGTTGATAATCATGGCAAGGGTTCTGGCTAGGCGATCCTCTAGCACTTGAAACACGCTTTGGGCGACCAAATCTGTGTCCATACGCGCCGCAATGTCTTCAACCGGAATATTGACACCTGTGCGGTCATAATAATCCTTGCTTACCGCTGTGCCAGAGATAAAGGTTTCGATGCATCCGCTATTGCCGCACCAACAATCATGATTAAGGTATTCATCAGTAATCGGCCAAGGCAAAGGATTATGCCCGACTTCACCAGTAATCCCATTAATACCCGTCACAGGCCTGCCATTGATAACAACCCCACTGCCGCATCCTGTGCCAAGGATGAGACCAAACACCACCTCACAGCCTTTTCCAGCCCCGTCTATAGCTTCTGAAAGGGCAAAGCAATTGGCATCATTCGCCATTCTGACCTCGGTTTGTAACGCCGATGTCAAATCAGACTGAAGATCACGGTTATTCAGATGGGTAAGGCTTGCGCCTTGCATTTTTCCGGTAGAACGGCGGATGCTGCCCGGCACACCTATTCCCACACGACCAGAATAGCCCGTGCTTTGCCGAGCTTCGTCCACCAGCCCGGTGATACGGGCGATGGTTTCGTCATAACTGGATTTGCAGGTTTTCTGGCGTTTTTGCCAGATCATATCACCGTTATTATTTAGAATAGCGGCTTCAATCTTGGTGCCGCCTAGGTCAATGCCAAGGCGCATGGTCTCTCCCATGTCGAGCGAAAGATATAGAGAGATTACTTGATTTTAGCTTCGCGGAAAAGGATGTGCTTTCTCAGCTTCGGGTCATACTTCATCAATTCAAGCTTTTCGGGCTTGGTCCGCGGATTTTTCTTTGTGACATAGTAATATCCAGTGTCACCAGTGCTGACGAGCTTAATTTGTAATGTTGCTGGTTTGGCCATAACCTTCTCCTATCCAGAAGCGGCATTTATACTGTTTTGGGACTTGCTGTCAAGGCTTCTGTCTCGGTTTCTTTTGCTTTTTGTGTCGCGTCTTGCCATGACGCGGTGAATTGCTGGCGCGGCGGCGTGACGAATGCCCCTTAAGAGAGTGACCCCCTTGCATCAGCCCTGCGTCAGCCCAGCTTAATAACACAGACCCTTTGACCGGGATAACCGATAAGATCATGACATCAATCTGGTCACCTGTACGCAGTTCAATGCCGTTTTTATCTCCTCTTATCAGGCCTCTTGTGGTGTCAACATGGTAATAATCAGGCGGCATTTGCCCAAGCGGCAACAACCCCTCGGCGTTATAATCTTGGATATCAATAAAGGCGCCAAACCCTGTGATGCTAGTGACTCGTCCTGTCAGGATTTTGCCGCTTTGTTCCATCATCAGACTTGCAGAAAACCGATCCACACTGCGCCTTTCGGCTTTCGCGGCGCGGCGTTCTGTTTCTGAGATATGCTGGCAGATTTCTGCTGCTTCATCCGGTGTTATCTGGCCTTCTTGCAACAAACTGCGATGCACCATCAGATCAGAATACCGCCGGATGGGTGAGGTGAAATGCGCATATTTCATTAGCCCTAGCCCGTAATGGCCGGGGTTGCTGATGCGGTAATCGGCCTGTGATTGACAGCGCAGAACCGTCTCATTCAGCATCTGGTTATCACCTTCACCTAATTGGGTGCGTGCGCGATCCAGAAGATGATTGAAATCCTTGGGTCTGATCACCTGACCTCTGGCAAAAGACAATCCCATGGCACGGCACAAATCATGTAGCCCGTCAATGCGGCTAGGGTCAGGCGCTTCATGCGCCCGATAAACGCATAAACGGCCCTTTTCCTCAAGCGTTTCGGCGGCGGCAACATTGGCTAGGATCATCATTTCTTCGATAATTTTCTGACTCGTGTTTTGAAATCTTTTGCTAATCGCTATGGGTTTGCCGTGATCATCAAACTGGACTTTCTTTTCGGCAAGATGCAATTCCAATGCGCCCCGATCTCGGCGAGCGCGATCAAGGCATTTCCATGCGGATAAAAGATTTGAAATCCGCTCAGGGGCTAATCCAGATGGCGGAGCGGCATCAGGTGTGGTGATAACGGCCTCTACCTCATCATAAGTTAACCTTGCCTTTGATCGCATCAGCGCACGATAAATGCGGTGGCTGGTTTTCTGTCCATTGGCATCAATGGTCATATCCGCCACCAGACATCCCCTGATCTCATCTGGCTTTAATGAACATAAGCCGTTTGACAAGGCTTCTGGCAGCATCGGGATTACCATATCTGGCAGATAGACCGAATTGCCCCTTAGCCTTGCCTCGCGATCAAGCGCAGAGCCCTCTGGCACATAATAAGACACATCCGCAATCGCCACTAATATCCGCCAGCCTTCGCCATGGGGTTCGGCATAAACGGCATCATCGAAATCTTTGGCGTCAGCCCCATCAATGGTGACAAGGGGGATTTGGGTTAAATCCTCACGCCCTTCCAAATCAGGTAAATCCGCTTTTTCCGCCTCTGCCAGAACCTCATCATCAAAATGATGCGGCAGCTCAAACTCGGCTATCGCAAGCGGCGAAAAACTGGCCCAGCCGCCGCTTTTACCTAATTTGCGAATGACTTTTGCTGTTCGCTTCAGATAGCCACGGCCTTGGTGGATTTCCAGCTCAACCAGATCGCCAGCCTCGACCGTGAGGCCAGCGTCGATATTCAAATCCATAGGCTGTCTGGTGTTACGATCCGCGTTTTCCAGAATAAATCCGCGTTCAGTTTTGACCACTTCACCGAAAGCGCTTGCCTTTGCCGCGCTAAGGGCGCGAATGACCTTAGCAACATATCGCCCTCGCCCTTTTGGGGAAATCCTTGCCAAAACCTCATCTCCCGGGGCATAGGCGCGGCTATTCCGGCGATCAAGGGGAATGATAAGGCTTTGCCCATGATGGTTGAGATTTTCTGCCACGGGCCTGGCAATATAATCACCATTGCTGGTCACTGAAAGAATTCTTAACGGCAAGACTGATGGCAGTTCAAGCGTTTCAGCATCATCACCAACGGGCGAAGATGGGGTCATCAGATGGTTGAGTTTGCCTTGATTTGCTAATGCTTTGAGGCGTTTTCGCAAAGGGGCACGCTGATGCGCCACTAGACCAAAAGCGCGAGCGATCTCTTTGACGGTTGGCAATTCATCCCTATCATCAAGAAAAGCTATGATCTGATCATCATCCGGCAGAGGGCGAGGCGCGTTATCAGGATCACTCATCGCTTAAGACTGCTTGCCTGGCGCGGGTTTCGTCAAACGCGGCAAACGCTGCGGCAAAGTACGAGGGCCCTTGACTCCACAAAAGAGACGCAAAAACAGGAGAGCGGCGGCGGCGTGAAGGGCGTCGCGGCCTTCTGGAAAGGCCCGGCCG
>JALRFL010000228.1 GCA_023259875.1 Alphaproteobacteria bacterium | reverse complement strand
GACGACCTCGTGCGCGGCGACGCAGGCGACGACGAAATCCACGGCAACAAAGGCAATGAACAGGATGGGTTATGCATTATTGCCATGCCAGCGGCGATACCATTCCACAAAGGTAGGGATGCCATCCTCTATCCTTGTACGCGGCTGAAAACCGGTTAATTCCTGAATGGCGGTGATATCGGCGGCGGTACGGCGAACATCACCATCCTGCATGGGTAAATATGTTTTCACCGCTTTGATGCCGATAGCGTCTTCAAGGACAGAAATGAAATGCTCAAGTTCCGTTGGGCGATGATTACCGATATTGAGAATCCGCCAAGGCGCCATGCTGGTGGCCTGATCTTGGGCTTGGCTATCCCAATTGGGATTAGGTTGCGGCGGCAAGGGGATAAGGCGAATGATGCCGTCAATGATATCATCGATATAGGTGAAATCCCGACTCATTTTGCCTTCGCCAAAAACCTTTATCGGCTCGCCCTTCATGATGCTATCCGTGAACCGCCAATAGGCCATATCGGGTCGTCCCCATGGGCCATAAACGGTGAAAAACCGTAAGCCCGTACAAGGCAGACCGTAAAGATGGGCATAGGAATGTGCCATCGCCTCATTGGCTTTTTTGGTGGCGGCATAAAAACTGACAGGGTGATTAACGGGTTGTTTTTCAGAAAACGGATAATCGGTTGAAGCCCCATAGACCGAAGACGACGACGCATAAATCAGGTGATCGATATTGTGATGCCGCGCGGCTTCAAGGATATTAAAAAAGCCGGTCATGTTGCTGTCCATATAGGCGCTGGGGTTGTCGATAGAATAGCGCACCCCGGCCTGCGCCGCGAGATGGATAACATATTTGGGTTTGATGCTCGAAAAAACGGCCGTGACCGCATCGTGGTCTGCTAGGTCACATGGCTGAAATTGGAAATGTGAATGGCTAAGCTGGGTCAGCCGATCCTCTTTGAGGCGGATATCATAATAAGGGCTTAAATTATCAACCCCGATCACATGATGGCCTTGGTCAAGCAGATGCTTGGTCAAATGAAAACCAATAAATCCGGCCGTGCCGGTGACAAGGATAGGGGCATCATGCTTCATAGGTTTAAGTATTAGCAGAATTCGAAATCAGGGTATAGGTTGATGAGAATGGTGATATTGAAAAAGTAATCTCTTGATGGTTTTATCAAGGCGTAGTGTTAAGACTATTAACCAACCCTATAAATCAAGAGGTTTTTGGATCAATTCCTATCCTCGTCTCTTGCCAATCCAATCCTCTGCGCCTTCTTTGATAAACGCACCCGTATTCAATTCGCGGAAAGCGGTTTGCAACTCTTCGCGGGTGTTCATAACAATAGGCCCATGCCATGCCACCGGTTCTCTCAAAGGGGCACCAGAAATCAATAAAAACCGTACCCCCATCTCGCCAGAGGTGACCACCACTTCATCGCCTTCACCAAAAACCACCAGCGTCCGGTTGCCAGATTGGTCACGGATTTTTAGCTCTTCTCCCATAAACTCTTTTTCAACATTGACGCCGAACGGCTGTGACGCATCCGCAAAACTGGCGCTGCCTTCAAAGATATAGGCAAAGCCTTGCCGGCGTGTATCAAAAGGAAAGCGTTTTGTCGTATTTGCTGGCATGGCAATATCCAGATAACTAGGGTCAGTATCAATGCCATCAACGAGGCCACGATAACCGCGCCAGTCACCAGCAATCACCCGGATATGCGTGCC
>JALRFL010000188.1 GCA_023259875.1 Alphaproteobacteria bacterium | reverse complement strand
GCCACCGGCTTCAGCCTATTGGATTTGTCGCAACAGATTATGCGATTGCGATCTGGTCACTGAAACGGGTTGATGATCCAGATATGCTGTTATCACCAGATATCATGGGGGATGACCTAGAGGAATGGATGCTAGAAAGTACCATGCTCAAACGGGCGTTTCGGGTTGTGGCAACGATTGCCGGGGTATTGGAAAAGCGGTTGCCGGGATTAAAGAAAACTGGCCGCCAGATGACGATTAATTCTGATTTGATCTATGATGTTTTGCTGCGCCATCAGCCCGATCATATTTTGATAAGGGCGACGCGGCAAGAAGCGGCGCGAGGCTTGACAGATATTCGGCGATTGTCAGACCTGCTGACACGGTTTTCAGGCTTGCTAAAGGTCAAACACCTGCCGCGCGTATCGCCTCTGGCCTTGCCCTTGATGCTAGAAGTGGGGCGTGAGGCTGTGACCGCAAGCGCGGTTGAAGACGCGCTGGCTGAACTTGAACAAGAGCTATTGTCTGAAGTCATGCAAGATGATAGCGATACCTCACCCTTGCAACCGCATTTGTTGTTCTGACGATGACTGATAAGCATCAATTCACCCGTGGGGGTGTGACATTCACGGCTTATGCTGATGGCTCGCTGTTGGTCAATCATGAAAATCTGTTGGTGTTTTCAGATTTGCATTTGGAAAAGGGTAGGGCTATGGCCGGAACGGCGCCCTTGCCAGAAATGGATACTGACACAACGCTGAAAAATATGACAAAGGCGATTGGGCGAGATGAGCCGGAGGCAGTGCTGTTCCTTGGTGACAGTTTCCACCGTAGCCAGATGGCGAACACTTTGCCTGATCGTCATCGGGATGCGCTGAACGCGGCGCTGATGGGAAGGCAGGTGATCTGGATCACCGGAAATCATGATCCGGATTTACCAGATTTTCTAACTGGAAGCGCAAGAGACGAATTGACCCTTGGCAAATTGGTATTTCGTCATGAAGCTGGCCGCCTGCCGCGTGGCGGCATTGAGATATCAGGCCACTATCACCCTAAAATTCGACTGGCAACACGAGCCAGGCGCATCACAGGCCGTTGCTTTCTGATAAGTCAGCGGCGCATGATCATGCCAGCCTTTGGGGCTTATGCTGGTGGATTATCAGTGCATGATCCGGTTTTGAAGCGATTTCATGATGCGGAAACAGAAATATTATTCTGTCACGCTTGCCGGATCTACCGTTACCCCTATTCTCAATTACAAGAGGCATATTGAGGAGTTCACAATGACGGCGGTTCTTTGCTGGTTTCATCAGGATTTAAGGCTTGCGGATCATCCCGCCCTTACGGCGGCGATAGCAACGGGGCATCCTGTGATCCCTCTTTATGTTTATGATCAGGACTCGGCTGGCGAATGGGCAATCGGTGGGGCAAGCCGGTGGTGGCTGGATCAATCTTTGCGCGCCCTTGATGCCGATTTGCAAACCCTAGGCTCAAAGCTGGTAATAGCTAATGGGCGGGCAGACGCGATCATTGCGGATATGGCGGCAAAGCATCAGGTTAGCGCGGTTTATTGTCATGATCACCATGAGCCATGGGCGCGTGACCGTCAAAAGAAACTGCAACAGAAGCTGTCTGCCGCCAATGTGCAATTCCATAAATGCGAAGGGGTGTTGCTGTGGCCGCCGGGGTCGTCTTTGTCAAAGACGGGTGGACGGATGCGGGTGTTTACGCCGTTTAAGAAAAACCTCTATGCCATGGGTCGGTATCGCGATATTTGTCCGCGCCCTGATACCATGCCAGCATCGGCGGATTGGCCGAACAGTTTATCCGTGGATGACTTGGGGTTGATTGATCACCATATCGGTTGGCACAAAACCCTTGAGCCGCATTGGCGGCCGGGGGAATCCCATGCCATGGCAATGCTTGATGATTTCTTGGATGATCATCTCGATGACTATAAAACCTTGCGTGATTTTCCTTCGTTAAAGGCTACCTCACGGCTTTCACCCTATCTGCATTTTGGTGAAATATCGCCGCTTCAAATCCTTGACGCTGTGGAAAGACGCTGTGTCTTAGACGCCAATAAAGGCGCAGAACATTTCATCTCAGAGGTCGTGTGGCGCGAGTTTTCTTATGAGTTGCTGGATCAACTGCCAGATATGCCCCAAGCGCCCTTGCGTGAAAACTTTGCCGCGTTTCCATGGATTGATCATTATGATGATTTGTTAGCCGCGTGGCAGAAAGGGCAAACCGGTTATCCCTTAGTCGATGCCGGTATGCGAGAGCTTTACGCCACAGGCTGGATGCATAACCGCATCCGCATGGTAACCGCCTCTTTCCTGACCAAGCATCTGATGATCCCATGGCAAGAAGGGGAAGCGTGGTTTTATGATACGCTGGTGGATGCCGATTTGGCGTCTAACAGCGCAGGCTGGCAATGGGTGGCAGGGTGCGGCGCTGATGCGTCCCCGTATTTCCGTATCTTTAATCCGATCACTCAAGGTCATAAATTTGATGCTGGCGCCTATGTTCGGCATTGGGTGCCCGAAATATCAGGCCTAAGTGATGATATGCTGTTTGATCCTAGCTCGGCCCCACCTGCCTTGCTTGCCGCCGCCGGGGTAAGGCTTGGTGAAAACTACCCTTGGCGTCTGGTCGATCACCCTGTTGCCAGACAAAGGGCGCTTGATGCTTATGAGCAAATTAAACAAGTCAGCTGACATTGATATCATCAGTAATGCTCTATCTTAAGTAGGCGAAGAGTATAGGAATAGAAATAATATGAGAATTGCAATCATCGGGACCGGGATATCCGGTCTTGGCTCGGCGCTTCTTCTTGATCGCTATGTGGATATTGATGTCTATGAAAAAGCTACCCATATCGGCGGTCATAGCAACACTGTTGATGTCGAAACTTCAGCAGGAACAATTCCGGTTGATACAGGCTTTATTGTCTTTAATCCTAAACGCTA
>JALRFL010000117.1 GCA_023259875.1 Alphaproteobacteria bacterium | reverse complement strand
GTGAAGATTTAGCAAACCTGAAATCATCCGAATGGGAAAAACTGTTCGGGGTTACCCCAAAGGCATCATGATGCCAACTATTCCTCCGTCCCAATGGATCAGGCCACTGCAACATGGGCTTGGTGTCATTGGCTCGGATGGGAACCCAGTTTTTCATATTGACGCTATTCGCGCATCAACCACCGTGGTGGTAACCCATGGTCATGCTGATCATGCCAGACCAGGGCATAAGCACGTCATTGCAACGCCAGAAACCCTAGCCATCATGGCGGCACGCTATGGTGAAAATTTTGCCAAAAAAACGACCCCTCTGCCTTATGACGCATCTATGCAGATAGGCGATGTTGCGCTTTGTCTCAAACCTGCTGGCCATGTGCTAGGAAGTGCGCAGATTGTTCTGGATCATCAAGGTAGCCGTGTGGTTGTGTCAGGGGATTATAAACGCAAAAGCGATCCCACTTGCGCGGCTTTTGAGCCTGTGGCTTGTGATGTCTTTATTACCGAGGCCACCTTTGCCTTACCTGTTTTTCATCACCCTGACCCCATGGCAGAAATTGATCGTCTGCTGGCCTCATTAACCCTCTTTCCCCAGCGTGCCCATGTTATCGGGGCGTATTCCCTTGGCAAGGCTCAGCGCGTTATTGCCTTGTTGAGACAAGCTGGTTACACCGCGCCAATTTATATTCATGGGGCATTGACCAAACTCTGCCAACTCTATGAAGATCACGGCATCCCCCTTGGCCCTCTTTATGCCGCTACCTCTGGAAACAAAGGAAAACCGCAAGAAAATCTGGCTGGGCAAATCATTATTGCCCCGCCATCAGCAATATCCGGCCCATGGGCAAAACGCCTGCCCGACCCCTTGATCATTATGGCTTCTGGCTGGATGCAAGTGCGGCAGAGAGCCAAGCAATCCGGCGTGGAATTGCCGCTTGTGTTATCTGATCATGCGGATTGGGGGGACTTGCTTGCCACGATTGATGAGGTATCCCCAAAAGAGGTTTGGGTTACCCATGGCCGGGAAGATGCCTTAATCCGGGCCTTATCGCTAAAAGGCATAACAGGCAAAGCATTACATCTGATCGGCTATGAGGATGATGCCGAATGATCCGTTTTGCCGCTTTACTTGAACACTTGCTTTATGCGCCGGGGCGAAACACCAAGATTGAACATCTGGTGCATTGGTTTCATACCACCCCAATGCCGGATGTAGGCTGGGGGCTTGCCGCTCTCGTGGGTAAGTTTAACAGCCACAGGGCAAAACCAGCATTGATCCGCCAACTGGTAGAAAGCCGAATTGATGCCGAGCTTTTTGCCCTGTCATACGACTTTGTTGGCGATATGGCTGAAACCGTGGCTTTAATCTGGCCTAAGGATACCATCCGCGAAGCCGCCGCGAACACGCCGCCCCCAAGCCTGTCGGTAATTGCTGATGATCTGGCAGATTCTGCAACGCAATCGGGAATGGATGCCACCAAAACCCTTATTGCCCATTGGCTTGATGCCTCGGATGCTACAACACGCTGGGGGTTGCTCAAACTGATCACTGGGGGGTTAAGGGTCGGGGCGTCGGCACGCTTGGTGCGTCTTGCTCTGGCTAAGGCTTATGATAAACCGGTTGAAGATATAGAAGAAATCTGGCCTCTGATCTCACCGCCTTATCATGCCCTCTTTGATTGGCTTAATGATAACGCGCCTCGCCCTAATGCCGAAGGCAAGGCAGTGTTTCGTCCCCTCATGCTGGCACACCCCCTGAAAGATGGTGAGATTGATACCATTTCCCCCAAGGATTGGATGGTGGAATGGAAATGGGATGGCGCCCGGGTGCAACTGGCATCAGGTGATGATGGCGTGCGCCTGTTTTCGCGCTCTGGGGATGATATATCCTCTGGCTTTCCTGAATTGGTGAAACCGATGTCATGGCAAGGCACGCTGGATGGGGAATTGCTGGCAGGGCGGCCTGATGATATCGCGCCCTTTCAAATGCTTCAGCAACGGCTTAACCGAAAAAAAACCAGCCTAGCGATGATTGCCAAAACCCCGGTCTTTTTGCGGCTATATGACATTCTTTTTGATGGCAAAACAGATCTCCGCCAAGAACCTATTGAAATCCGGCGAAAACGGCTTAAGGCAACGCTCTGCTTACTGAACTCTGATGTGATGGATCTTTCACCTCAACTCAATTTCACCTCACCCCAACAGCTGGATGATTGGCGGCAACAATGCCGCGAGGGCGGCCTGATCGAAGGGCTAATGATCAAAGCCAAAGGCAGCACCTATGCCCAAGGCCGCGTCAAGGGCAAGTGGTATAAATGGAAACGCGACCCGTTAACCGCTGATGTTGTGTTGATTTATGCTCAGCGTGGGCATGGCAAGCGATCTTCGTTTTTTTCGGATTACACCTTTGCCGCGTGGATGAACAGCGAAGATGGCAGGGTTCTTGTTCCGGTTGGCAAGGCTTATTCTGGCTTCACCGATGATGAGCTGAAAAAACTTGATGCTTTTGTTCGGGCGAATACGGTTCAGCGATTTGGCCCTGTGCGTGAATTGGCAAAAACGCTTGTGGCGGAAGTAGCCTTTGATGCCATCAGCAGGTCTAGCCGTCATAAATCCGGTGTTGCCATGCGCTTTCCGCGGTTCCTGCGTATTCGCTGGGATAAATTGGCAGAAGATGCGGATGATCTGGATCAGCTAATGACATGGGTGGATCGATAAATGGCTGGTCATTTTTACGCCACGCCCTAATTCATTAGCATGATTAATGTAACCCAAATTGTTAAAGGGATGGATCAGCTAGACCGTCTGCCTGACGCGATGCGCGTAGCCATTTTTGGCACGAATGGCGGCATAGGCCAGGCGCTGATGCAACGCCTGTCTGCTCATCCAAAGGTGAAACAGGTTGAGAGTTTTTCACGGCGACACCCTGATCCCTCGCGGCGCTTTGATTTCCGCGATGAAGCCAGCATAGCTCGCCTAGGTGAGGGATTAGCGCAACAAGAGCCCCTGCATCTGGTGATTGTCGCCACGGGCTTGTTGCATGATCACGACCAGCAGATTAGCCCTGAGAAATCCCTCAAGCATCTGAGCCATGAGGGGATGAGCGCCAATTTTCTTATCAACACGATTGGCCCTGCGCTGATTGGGAAATATACCCTGCCCCTCCTTGCCAAGGACAGCAAATCAGTCTTTGCCGCAATTTCTGCCCGGGTTGGTAGTATCAGCGACAACCATCTTGGGGGCTGGCACAGTTACCGAGCGGCAAAGGCGGCCTTAAACATGATGATCAAAGGTTTCGCCCTTGAGATGAAACACAAAAACCCTGAAGCGGTAATCATTGGCCTTCATCCCGGCACGACGGACACCGGGTTATCCGCCCCTTTTCAATCTAGCCTGAAGCATCCGCTTTTTACCCCTGATGAGGCGGCCGGACATTTGCTGGCCGTGATAGATGGGGTCAATCCATCCCATAGCGGAAGCGTCATTGCTTGGGATGGTCAGATCATCCCTGCCTGAGCAAATCCTGAAAACCACAAATCAGCGCGAATAGAGTTTATCCAGCGCGTCTTGATAGCGTTTTAACACGATGTGTCTGCGGATTTTTAAGGTTGGGGTCATCTCACTGTTTTCGATGCTAAAGGCTTCGTCAGCCAGAACAAATCGCCTGACCTTTTCCAACATAGACAGATTTTCATTAACCTTATCTATCGCCGATTTGATAAATTTTTCCTGTTCTGGCTTGGGCAGTTTTCGCACCTCTTGGGACGGCACAACAACCGCCGCCAGCCACGGGCGTTTGTCGCCTGTTATCATGGCTTGGTCAATATTGCCTTGCATGGTCAACATGGCTTCAATCCGCGCCGGGGCAATATTGTCACCGCCTGAATTAACAATGATTTCTTTTTTGCGGCCTGTGATGCTAAGAAACCCGTCTGCACTGATATCGCCCAAATCACCTGTGTGAAGCCAACCGTCATAAATCGCTTCATCGGTTGCAGCAGGATTATTCCAGTAGCCTTGCATCACCAAGTCCCCGCGTACCAAAATCTCACCTTCAGGATCAATTTTTATTTCAACTCCTGGCACCGCTTTGCCGACGGTAGAAATGCGAATATCTTTTGGCGGATTAAGGGAAATCACTGGTGAGGCTTCCGTTTGGCCATAGCCTTGCAAAATACCTACCCCGATCGCTTGGAAAAACTTTCCAATTTCTGGATTTAACGGCGCACCCCCTGAACAGAAATATTGCAGTCTTCCGCCTAACCGCCGGCGCACCTTTGCCCGCACCAAGCGTTCTAGCACGCGATCCCAGATAGCCTCGGCAAAGGATAATTTATCACCTTGTAGTGTTTTCAGACCTAATGCCAACGCTTTCCGAAACAGTTTTTCGCTAAGGCCGCCTTTGGCCTTAAGGCCATTTTCGATGCGATCATGCAACACCTCATAAAGTCGGGGGACAGCGATCATCAAGGTCGGTTTGGCTTCTTGTAAATTGGTGGATACTTGATCAACGCTCTCACAATACCAGATTTCAGAACCCATCCGGATAGGCAGATGAAGTCCGCCTGTATGCTCATAAGAATGTGATAAAGGCAGGAGCGAAAGAAACCGCTGCTTATCATCAAGGTTCACTTCCCTAAGCATCTCTTTCACGCCTTTCACATTCGCGCTGATAGACTTATGGGTTAGCATCACACCTTTGGGCAAACCACCTGTGCCAGAGGTGTAAATAAGACACGCCAAATCATCAGGATTCAATTCAGCGCGGATATCCGCCAGATCAGCACTTTCTCCTAGTGCCGCTATCTCATCATGCCAGTTGATTTGTTTAAGACGTTTTTTTTGTGTTTGAATGTCATAATGATCAAACAAAACTAGTGTCTGGCAGGCTGGTGATCTGTCCGCCGCCTCTGCTAGATTTTCCGCCAATTCCCCTGATGATGTGATAGCAAGAACCGCCCCAGAATCCGTAAGCACATGGTGATGATCTTCGCTGGTATTGGTGCTATAAGATGGCACAACCAACGCCCCAAGCGTCATAATAGCCAGATCAGCAATAGCCCAATCAATCCGGTTTTCTGAGGCGATAACCACCCGATCCCCTTTTGTGACGCCTTGCGCTTTGAGAAAAGCGGCAGCTCGCAAAACCTGATCTGCGGTCTCTTTATAGGTTAGCCCCTGCCAAGTGCCGTTGGTCTTCTCACAAAGGCATGGCCTTTCCGGATAACGGGCCGCGACTTCAAAAAACTGATCACTGAGAACATCGGAATTGGTCATGGTCGTCACCTCATATAAGTTTACCTAACAATATCGTTCAATGGCTCGCCATTGGGTATCCGAATACCTATCACCATGACACCAACCCGGGGGCATAATCGCATCAATTCTGGCTTTATCTTCATCACCCAACTTCACCCCGGCGGCAGCAATAAGTTCCGCAAAATGTGTCACTGATCTCGTGCCCGGAATAGGGATAATATGATGATCTTGATGTAATAACCATGCAATAGCAAGCGTAGAAGCCGCCATGCCCATATCTTTTGCCAAGTCGCGAAAAGCCGCGGTGGCGGCAATGTTTCGTGTTAGATTAGCACCCATGAACCGGGGATTGACCGCAAGAAACGGCATATTTGCGATATCTTTCGCTGAATGGGGGCGGTCTGTCAGCAATCCTCTTCCCACAGGGGAAAAGGCCACCATCGCCGCCCCTAGATCGCGCGTGGCCTGAACTAACCCTAATTCGGGGCCTCGGGTTTGCAGGGAGTATTCAGATTGCACCGCCGCCACCGGATGAACCGCTGCCGCGCGCCGCAAAGTGGTGGGGGCAATCTCTGAAAAACCGAATGCGCCGATTAAACCTTCTTTGACAAATCCGGCCAAGGTTTCTGTCACCTCCTCAATAGGGATATCTTGCTGGCGGCGATGCACATAGAACAGATCAACATAATCAACGCCAAGGCGTTTAAGCGAGGCCTCAAGACTTTTCCTAAGATAATCAGGATGATTGTTAAACCCACTTCCTGTATCGTCGCGATCAATGCCAGCCTTGGTGGCGATATGGAAAAAATCCTGCGCCTGTTTTCCTTGCTTTGCCAGAAACGCCCCAATGGCAATCTCCGACACCCCCATGCCATAAATATCCGCTGTGTCGATATGGTTGACGCCGTGATCCATGGCCATCTCGAGAAGCGCTAGGGCATCTTCGCGCGTGGCCTCACCATAAAAATTGCTAAACGACATGGCGCCAATACCAATGGGGAAAACCTCTGGCCCATTCTGCCCAAGCCGGCGGTGTGTGATGGTCATCTTAAGGTTGTCTCCTCTGAACTATTGTCAAAATAATTGAAATGGATTTCAACAAATCTTCTCATCTTATGGTGCGAGATTATGATAAGATAATCAAACGATAACAAGTACGAGTCAAAACCAATGCCAATGCTTCTGCCCCCTTTTGATCAAGACACCCCCCTTTATCGCGGCAATCTGCATGGACATACCGACCTGTCGGATGGTCATAAAACCTGCGCCGAAGCCGTCAACTTCTATCAAAATCTAGGCTATGACTTCATCGCCCTTTCTGATCATTTATGGGATGACGCGAGTTTTGCATCCACCACGGTGACCGATGCGAGTGCGTTAGATGGTGATGATTTCATAACAATCCCATCAGCAGAATTGCATTGTCTGGGCAAGCGGTATGACCAAGACGGGTTATGGCATCTTGTTGCTAATGGCCTGCCTCTAGATTTCAAGATGGCTAGCCGTGAGGAAACGATCACCCACATGATTTCGCGCGCGCGTGAGGCAGGCGCCTATGTGTCTATCGCGCATCCAGAATGGTATGCCATGACCACGGATGAGGCTTTGATAGCATCATCCGCACACGCGGTTGAGGTGTTTAATTATTCTGCCGCCATTGAATCTGGGCGAGGGCTTGGCATTGGAACAGCAGATATTTTGCTTCATGAAGGCAAGCGGATGTCCTTTACCGCCACGGATGATTCGCATTTCCGCAGTCAGGACGCTGGTGGTGGCTGGATCATGGTAGGGTCTGATGACCTTACTGCCTCTGCGCTAGTGGATGCGATCAAACATGGTCGTCATTATTCCTCAACAGGGGCAGAAATTCACGCGCTGTTGATGCAAGGTGATGATCTTCATGTCGCTTGTAGTCCGGCAAACCACATCATCGTGTCAGGGATAGGATACGCCGCGCTTTCCGCCCAAGGCCAAAATATGACCTATGCTGATTTTGATCTCAGCGGCTTTTCTTCGCCTTATTTCCGCGTCACGGTGATCGGAAAAAATGGGCAAACCGCTTGGTCTAATCCTTATTGGCTGGATCAATTGCGTTAATCCAAAGGGGGTTGCCTCTTTTAATACCTCTTATTGCTTATTGCAGGGAAAATGGCTGATGCCCTGTGGTATGCTCGTGCCAGCGATCAGAACTGGTATTTGACCCACAGGCCAGCACACCAACACGCTTTCCTTTGAGGCGACCGCGCAAAGGCCCTAAGGCCGCCGCAAGCGACGCGGCACAAGCTGGCTCTACCATCACGGATAAACTGTCACGCATACGCAGCATCATAGCCGCAAGCGCCGCGTCAGGAAGGGTGATCACCTCATCCACCATTTGCCGCACGATATTAAGGCTGTATTCCAGCGTTTCCGGCGCGCCTAGGCTGTCTGCTATGGTATCAATGCGATCCATGACGATAGCATGGCCTGCCGCTAACCCCCTGCTCATATTATCGCATCCTTCGGGTTCAACTCCAATGACCACAGCCTTAGGATTGATCAGCTTTATGGCTGATGCCATGCCAGAAATCAGCCCGCCGCCACCCACTGGCAAAACCACCACATCAAGCGACTTGGCTTGTTCCATCAACTCTGCCCCACAAGTGGCAGAACCAAGTATCATGGTCGGGTCATTAAATGGGTGCAGATAACGCCGGCCTTCCTCCTCGCGGATACGCGCCACCGCATCAAAACAGGCAATCATATCTTTTTCTAATACCACCTCAGCCCCCATATCCCGACATCCTTGGATGCGGATAGGGTCTGCGCTTTCTTTCATCACCACTTTAACCGGAACGCCGCGCGCCTTAGCCGCCCAAGACAACGCCAGCGCATGATTGCCGCCACTTACTGTCACCACGCCGCGGCGAGCACTCTCCTCATCAAGTGAAGACACCCCAAGAAACGCGCCGCGTGCCTTAAAACTGCCTGTGTGTTGAAACAATTCCAGCTTGAGAAATAGCTCTGCCTCCTCAGGCAAGTACGGGGCAATTTTGCTACTTTTTAGGGGCAAAATCGGGGTTTCTATAAGATAATCCCGAATGACTTGACGGGCATTATTAATTGCGTGAAGGTTAAGCTCACTAGTCATCACATTCGCTCTGATCCTATTTCCATATATGTTTATAACCTTAGTATCTGTTGTTGGAAATGCAATCCTGATCATGCTATCAATAATGTAGTTTCGACATAAGGAGCCTTCATCATGGCCATTGAACACGCCCCTTTCAGCCAAAAAGAATATCAGCGCCGTTTGGCAAAAACCCGTAAAGCGATGGAAGAAAAAGGGCTAGATGTCATTATTGCAACAGATCCATCCAATCAGGCATGGCTGACAGGGTATGATGGTTGGTCATTCTATGTGCATCAGGCCGTCATTGTTACCCATGATGACGATCCGCGTTGGTGGGGGCGGCGGATGGATGGGAATGGTGCCTATCGGACCGTGTGGATGGATAATGATCATGTGCATTCTTATTCTGATGATTATGTCATGTCGACCACCCAGCACGCGATGGATGATTTGGCCCATTTGCTGACCGAACTTGGTCACGCCAAGGCAAGAATTGGCGTTGAGATGGAAAATTATTACTATTCGGCTCGTGCGCATGAGGTGTTGGTCAAGGCACTAGGGCAGGCAAATATCGTTGATGCGACTGGTGTGGTGAATTGGCAAAGAGGCGTGAAATCTGATGAGGAAATTGCCTTTATGCATAAGGCGGCCAAGCTATCTGAAAAAATCGTTTCCCTTGCCCTTGAGCGCGCCGAACCCGGATTGCCTAAAAACCAACTGGTCAGTGAGATTTATCAAAGCATGATCAGCGGCGTTGATGATATCTGGGGGGATTATCCGGCGATTGTGCCTATGTTGCCATCAGGCAAAGATGCCAGCGCCGCGCATTTGACCTGGAATGGGGAGCCTATGAAAAAAGGGGAAGTTACCTTTTTTGAATTGTCTGGATGCTATCGACGTTATCATGTGCCGTTATGTCGGACGGTGCATCTTGGCCCTGCCCCACAACATATCCTAGATGCGGCCAAAGCCTTAACCGAAGGTTTAGAAAAAGGGCTTGAGCAAGCGGTTGCAGGCCACCGCGCCTGTGATATCGCCAATGCCCTAACAGAATCCTTGGCGCGCGCCGGGATTGATCGCACAGGACGCTGTGGATACCCTATTGGCCTTTCCTATCCACCAGATTGGGGTGAGAGAACCATTTCTCTGCGCGCCAATGACGAAACCGTCTTAGAACCCGGCATGACCTTTCATTTTATGCCGGGGTTATGGATGGATGACTGGGGGATTGAAACCACGGAAACTATCCTCATCAGCGAAAGTGGTGGCCCAACCCTTTTCACCAACCTGCCACGCGAATTGACGGTAAAACCATGAAACATCATGCCTTTGACCAAATGATGAGCACGCTGGGCGATTTGCTTAGCTTTGAGACGGTATCATCAGACAGCAATAAGGCCATGATTGCCTATCTGGCTGAACGGCTTGAACAGCAAGGGGCGCATATCATCATTGATGAGAGCCCATGCGGTAACAAAGCCAATTTGTTTGCCACCCTAGGCGCACAGACAAGCGGCGGCATTATGTTGTCTGGTCATACGGATGTCGTGCCTGTGACGGATCAAGACTGGACTTATGATCCGTTTCAGTTGACCGAAACTGATGGGCTGATCTATGGTCGCGGCAGTTGTGATATGAAGGGCTTTATCGCCGCCAGTCTGGCGCTAGCAGATCGCTTTGCCGAAGTCTCTGTCCATGAACCTGTTCATTTTGCCTTTACCTATGATGAAGAAACAGGATGCCTTGGCGCTAGCCATTTAGCAGAAACCCTAAAAAAGCACGGGATAGCCCCACGACTTGCCATTATTGGTGAGCCTACCGAAATGCGCGTGATTGAGGGGCATAAAGGCTGTTATGAATATTCAACCTTTATTCACGGGCTGGCTGGACACGGGTCAGCGCCGGAATTAGGGGTAAATGCCGCCGAATATGCTACGCGATTCGTTAGCCGATTGCTGGAATGGCGCGAAAAGCTCAAATCTGCGCCGCCTAAGGACAGCCCCTTTGATCCTCCTCATACCACAATTAATATTGGACGGATTGAAAGTGGAATTGCGCATAATGTGATTGCTCAAAAAGCCCAGATAGACTGGGAAATGCGACCGGTTCAAGCCTCTGATGCTGATCAAGTTAAGGCTGATCTGGAAAAATATTGCCAGCATGAATTGTTGCCGATGATGCAAAAGATTCATCCTGATGCCAAGATTTGGAGCGAAGCCATTGCCGAAGTGGCTGGATTTGATATCATGCCAGAAAATGAGGCAAGACAATTAGTACAGGAATTAACAGGTTCTAATTCCAGCGGCGTTGTCGCGTTCTGTACCGAAGCCGGTATATTTCAGTCTCTGGGAACGGATTGCGTGATTTGCGGGCCCGGTTCCATTGAACAGGCTCATAAAGCCGATGAATATGTGTCAGCAGATCAAATGGATCAATGCCTGACCATGCTTGATAAACTGGCTGATACCATGGACGCACGCGCCTAATACCGCCTCAGATTAATAGAAGTTGGCGTTTGGTCGTTTAATCATAAGCGTCCGAATTCCCTGCGGATGTTTGGTGTTAGTAGTGTGAAAAAGTTTGATATGGATACCGCAGATTTGATTGATCGCATCCGTTCGTTGCGCGAGCGGATTGAGACACCTGCCCAAGCCACTTCGTTTGCTGAGGTGCCAGCGGCTAAAGACGCGGAAGAACCCGCGCATAAAGCGGATAAAGTTTCCTCCAAGCTTGAGCCATCATCCCCCGATGCCGCACAACCACCAGCGGAACATGATGATGATAGCATTCTAGTATTAGAAGCTGAAACAGAAGTGTTGACAAAAGATCATCCCACACAACGCCCCAAAGTTGAAGTTGAGGTAGAAACTGATCTTGAGACTGACACCACTGCCCATGATGCCTCATCACGGATCGCCAGCAATCTTTCCGCCGCCTTATCTGCTTTGGATGATGATCATTTTGAAACCCTCGCCGCCAAGGGGCAGGTTGATCAACTGGTGCTAAGGATGGAAATCTTAGAAAGCCGGCTGAAGAAAACCCAAGACATGATCCTAACCCTCAACCGATCGGTTGGTCGGTTGATCCACCAAGAAGAAGATCAAAAAGCCTTAAGCCAAACCGAACAGGCTGTTCGTGAAACCACACAAAGCCAGATCACGGCTCACCAGACCTCAGGCGAAGACGATATCATGACGCTGGATCGCATGGTCACACCGGCCGAAACTGGCAAAGCATCCCAAGATCGTCACACCCCTGATGCCAAGATGATTTATCAGCGAACATCAGCATCACATGCTCGGCCACGGCGGAGGCGTTTTCTAGGTGTTACCTTAATGATTATCGCGCTTGGCATTGGCTATATCCTTTTTGGCTTTGGAAGCACAACATCGCAACCTGCCTCACTTTTGCCAGATACAGATGCCTTTCTGAATGATAATGAACGCGCGGTGTATTCGCATATTGAAATGGGCATGGCTCGCCCTCTCGGCATCACATCGGTTCAAGATTTTTCAAACCGGATGTGGGAAAAGGGCATTAACCTGCCTGAATACTATACTTGTTTAATTGGCGCGTTGGATATCAGCACAAAGCCTATGAATGAAATGATGATGATCCAGTTGCTAAACAACCCTCTGCGCGCGGATTTCAACCCTGCTATGATTGACCAAATGAAAGCGCGCTTTGAAAGCCGCTATGGTTCAGCCGAGCATTATGGAGGGTTCGCTCGCGCCACCAGCAATCTGGATGCTTGTCGGAATTGGTAGCATAATGGCTTGACATCTTTTGGCTTTTTCGTTCAATGGTTGTAGACTTAACCATCATAAAAAGCGAGAAATCCAATGGTCATGCACAAGCGCATCCGCCCCTTCAATACAAAAGAAACCTATCCTGAACAAAACCTTGATAACGATCTGAGTCAAGGCGTTGTCGCCAAAGGCACTATGGTGTTTTTGCGCGGACAGGTGTCGCAAGATTTGGACACACGCGAAAGCCTTCATGCCGCAGATGCTGGCAAGCAGACCGCTAAGACAATGGAAAATATCAAGATGCTGCTTGAAGAAGCAGGTACGACCATGGAAAGCATTTGCCGCATTGTCGTTTATGTTACCGATATTCGTTACCGCGAGGCGGTTTATCAGGAAATGGGGAAATGGTTAAAAGGGGTTTTCCCATGTTCCACCGGATTGGTTGTTCCGGCATTGGCGCGTCCTGAATGGGTGGTTGAGATCGAGGTCACCGCCGTTATTCCTGATTAGGGCGACCATCATGTTATCCCAATGGCTAAAACAACTTGACCAACTTGCCTCTGCTCCGTTGGAAATGGCAACGGCCATGCCAAAGCAGATTTACACCGAGCCCGAAGTGCTTAAACATGAATATGAACATATTTTCATGAAAGAATGGATCTGTGTTGGTCGCGCCGACAGTTTACCTAACGAAGGCGATTATATGACAGTTGAGATCGCGGATCAGCCGCTGATTGTTATTCGGGGCAAAGATCAAAAGATCACCGCCATGTCAAATATCTGCCTTCACCGGATGATGATTCTGGCAAAGGGGCGCGGCAACGCCAAACGCTTTACCTGTCCCTATCATGCTTGGACTTATCGCCCTGATGGGCAATTGGTAAGCGCGGCATATATGGATAAAACCGCGTGTTTTGATAAATCCAAGATGCGTTTACCCCAAGCCAGATGCGAAGATTATCTCGGCTGGATTTATGTCAATCTTGATCCGGAGGCAAAACCGGTTCATGAATGCCTCGCGCCATTAACCGAATTGCTTGCCCCCTATAACATGGAACATTATGTCAGCATTTTTGAAGAAGAACATCGCTGGAACACCAACTGGAAATGCCTGACAGAAAACTTCATGGAAGGTTATCATCTGCCGGTTGCGCATCAGGGGACGGTTGGCGCGCATTTCAATCTGATGGATACAGAGTTTGATGATCGCGGCCGTTTTGAGCATTTCACCTATCAGTATTTTACCAAAAAAGGGTCCGCACCCGTCGGAACAGCGCACCCATCCAACACCTCGCTGGAAGGCAAATGGCGCAGCACATCAATTATGCCAACTGTGTTTCCATCACATATGTATGTGCTAGCACCAGATCATCTTTGGTATCTTTCCCTCTTGCCTGATGGAACCGATCATGTTCACATTCGCTATGGTGCCGCTATGGCACCTGAAGTGTTAGAGAATGTTGACAATCAAGACGAATATATTGCCAAGGCCAAAGTGTTTCTGGATGATGTCCAAGAAGAAGACCGCTTTGTTGTTGAAGGCATCTTCAAAGGGGCTAAAGCCCCATTATCCACTTCTGGCCCATTAAGCTGGCTGGAGCGCGAAAATCATGAGTTCACGGCCTATCTTGCTGGCCGCTTGTGCCATACATAGAGAGGAAATCCAATGACTATTGCCATCGTCGGACGCTGTGCCAAAACAAACATGGCTGGGGTAGCCATCACCACATCAAGCATCGCGGTTGGCAGCAGATGCCCCTATGCGCTGGCAGGGGCAGGCGCGGTGACCACCCAGAATGTCACCGACCCTACCATTGGGCCTGAAGTCTTAGCACGCATGGCTGATGGCCATAGCGCCGAGGCGGCGATTGCCGCAACGATGAAAGATCGCCCCCATGCAGATTATCGCCAAGTGGCGGCCGTCGATTTGCAAGGCGGAACAGGGGTTTTTACCGGTGGTAATATTCTAGGCAACAACGCCACCAATCAAGGTAAAGATTGTGTTGGCGCAGGGAATTTATTATCGCGGGTTGAGGTTATTTCAGCCATGACCAACGCCTTTGAGAATGGCACGGAACTGCATTTAGCCGAACGGCTAACACGTGCGCTCATCGCCGCGCTAGATGCTGGCGGTGAAGAAGGCCCCACCCATTCTGCCGCGTTGATTGTCGCTCATGAACGGCCTTGGCCACTTGTTGATCTGCGCATTGACTGGACAGATGATTGCCCCGGTCAAGCTATGCTGGCGTTATGGAAACAGTATGAACCGCAGATGAATGATTACCTGACCCGGGCGATCAATCCTTCATCCGCGCCTAGTTATGGTGTGCCCGGCGATGAATAATCAGCAAGGCATCTCGTAGAGGTTCCAGTCCGTCTTGCTTGCCACTTTATCATAGACCCCACGCGCGCGGTAATTGTTGTCGCGGGTAATCCAGCGAATAACCCCCCAGCCTTGCGCTTTCCCCATGGCGTTAATATGGTCAAAAAGGGCATCAACCACACCAGCACCGCGTTGATCAGGGTCAACAAACAGATCATCCAGAAACCCCACATACTGGCCTCGCAAGGGGCTAGGCATGGCCCGAATATGTGCCAAACCGACCAGGGTTCCATCCCTTTCAGCCACCAAACCTGTGACGGGATGCGAAGCATCCATCACCCATCCCCATGTGTTAGAAATGATGGCTTGGGTTAAAGTCACCTTATAATGTTCGGCGTAACCATGATATAGACGCACCCATTGGTCAAAATCATCATCCCTAGCCGCGCGAATTGTTACATCTGACATATTTTTCTTCCTATTTATTCCTCAACAAACTTTATATGGCTTAAATCTGCCTTAAAATCTGGTACAAAGAAAGAGGCAATCATTACCAAAGCAGCAATGTGTTAAACATGCGGATTAACGATTAGTGAGGGCAACATGACCAAAAAAAAAGCACTCGATCACCTTACCCCAGTGACTGTTCGTCCCCTGCCAGATTATTTGGGCAAGCGTTATGCTGGTTGGCATAGTCACAATTATCAGAACAACAAAAGCTGGTATCAGAATCTGGCGAATTTTGGTCAACATCCTCGCGCTATGATCATTTCATGTTGTGATAGTCGGGTAAATGCCATGTCCCTATTTGGGGGGGAAGACGGGGATTTCTTTATCCACCGAAACATCGCCAATCTTATTCCGCCGTTTCGCCCTAATGGTGACCATCATGGCACATCTGCGGCGATTGAGTTTGCCGTGATGGTGTTGAAAGTCTCACATCTAATTGTTCTTGGCCATTCAGGTTGTGGTGGCATTATGACAGGCTATCACGCTTGCACTGGCAATAATAATGATGCGCTAAAGCAATCCAACTTTATTGCGAAATGGCTCGAAATTCTGCGGCCTGCCTTTGATGATGGCACAACCCTAGGAAGTGACGAAGAACGCATTCATGATCTGGAACAACGCAGCATTGTTCATTCGCTTAATAATTTGATGGGATTTCCCTTTATTGATCAAGCCGTCAAAGCAGAACAGCTGACTTTACATGGGCTGTGGCATGATATCGGTTCAGGTCAACTTCATGTCTATGACGCTGGCCACGGGGATTTCTTGCCCGTTTCATTGAGCTAATCCTATCGCCGATTTTAGATTTCAGCAGCTAAATCCCCATCTCATACAGTCGCCCATGATGTGACATGGGCGTATCAATACCGGCAAGCCTAAGGCAATGCCATGCCATCGCATGGTTGGAGGAAGTCACAGGCAGACCGATATCTGCCTCAATCTTGGCCACATGTTCAGCCAGCCGGATAGAGGTGCAAGACACAAACACCATATCTATGGCTTGACCATCTTTTTGCGCTTTATGCTTAATCGTTGCAATCGCTGAAGTCAGGCTGTCCGCGTCTATGCTCGCCACCACAGGGTCTTGATCCTCGTTAAATGAGCCAAACACAGGCACCTCAAAACCATGGTCGGTGATATAACGATAGACAATAGCGTTAACATCTCTGCGATAAGGGGTCAGCACGGCGATACGCTTCGCCCCCATCGTCCGAAAGGCGGCAAAGGCCGCCGTTATCGGGGTGGTCAAAGCGGCCATTGGCTTGGCCGCACGCAAATAGCCATGTACAGCCTCCTCCCCCATCACCATAGAGGCAGAGGTGCAACCATAAGCAAGCACATCCAAACGGTCATCAGGCAAAATGATAGACGCCGTTTCGGTAATGCGCGGCCCCATCGCCGCCAATGTGTCAGGGGTAATCGTGACATCATTAGCAATACGGGCGGCAAAGATATCCACCCCCGGGGTGGTGATGATCTGCCTAAATTCATGCTCAACGGTATAGTCGGTGGCCAAAACAACAAGACCAATGCGTGCCTTTTCGCCAATCACCATATGTGAGGTAAAAGGCAAATGTTCCATCAAATAGGATTGATCATCATTTTGAGCCATGGCTACCCCTCAATCAAAAACCAACACACATAATGTCAGATGGCGTCAGGTGATTTTGCTATCCGGCACCCGGTTGCCTAATATTATCCGGAAGCCATGTTGCCAGTTCAGGGAACATAATCAACACAAATACCATCAGCACCATGATAAAGAACATCGGCAAACCTGCTTTGGCAATAAAACTCATCTCATGTCCCGTCATGCCTTGCAAGACAAACAAATTAAACCCAATCGGCGGAGTGATTTGTGCCATTTCCACCACCACCACAATAAAGATACCAAACCAAATCAGATCAATACCTGCATCGCGGATCATGGGTTCAACCACCGCCATAGTCAACACCACCGACGAAATGCCATCAAGGAACATCCCCAAGATAATGTAAAAAATTAGCAACACCATGAGCAGTTCAAAGCGGCTCAAATCCCATCCGGCGATCAGATTGGCAAGCCCACGCGGCAATCCGGTAAAGCCCATGGAAAGCGACAGAAACGCCGCCCCGGCAAGGATCAGGGCAATCATGGCAGAGGTGCGTGTTGCCCCCATCAGGCTAGAGCTAAAGCTCGTCCAATTCAATGTGCCTTGAAGCGCAGCAAGCATTAATGCCCCAATCACGCCAAAGGCCGCCGCCTCAGTCGCGGTGGCAAAGCCAAAGAACATAGAGCCAATCACCACCAGAATGAGACAAATCACAGGGATCAAAAACCGCGAATTGCGCAGTTTATCCATAAAGCTCATCCGGTCATCCATGATGGGATTCCATTTCCGCGCCACTTTGGAGTAAATGGCAACATAAGTCATAAACAGCAACGCCAGAACAAGCCCAGGGAAAACCCCAGCAAAAAATAATTTCTTGATCGATTCGTTAATCGTCACCCCATAAACAATCAGCGTCAGGGATGGCGGTATCATCAGCCCAAGGGTCGCCGCCCCGGCCAGTGTTCCGATCACCATATGTTCAGGATAATTACGCCGCCGCAACTCTGGGATCGACATTTTGCCAACCGTGGTAAGGGTTGCCGCTGAAGAACCAGATACCGCCGCAAAGACCGTGCAACCGACAATATTGGTATGCACAAGGCCGCCGGGAAACCGCGACATCCATGGCGCAAGCCCCCTGAACATATCTTCAGAAAGTCTGGTGCGGTATAGAATTTCACCCATCCAGATAAACAAAGGAAGCGCCGTCAAAGTCCATGACGATGATGCTGACCAAATCGTTGTCATCATCACATCGCCAACTGGCCTAGTGGTAAACAACTCCATCCCTACCCATGCCACACCAACAAGGGAAAGACCAACCCACACGCCTGTTCCCAATAAGGTGAACATGACGAACAGAAAGAGAATAATGATTGAGATATTTTCCATGTTTTTCCCCTATTCGTCCCTATTCACTTTGCTCAAAAGCAGAGGATTTCAGGCGGTCATTACCGCTAAAAATCACATGGATAAGATTATCGGTTAGCGCGATGGCAAGAATAACCGAACCTATTACCATGGCGGATTGCGGTATCCATAACATGGTGGCGTCTTGGCCTTGCGAGATATCGCTAAACTTCCATGACCAATAGGTAAATTGCCACGAATAATAAGACACATACCAACCTACCGCCGTGCCAATGCCAAAACACCAGATGTTTAACAACCAGCGGATGCGTTCAGGCACAGCGTTAATCAAAATAGATACGCGGATATGCGCCCCATTGTTAAGCGCATTGGCAAAAGCCAGAAAACTTGCTGCCGCCATAGAATAGCCTGCATATTCGGGCGCGCCCGGAAAAATCTCACCTGTCCACCGCGCCACCATTTGCACGACAATTAAGGTGAGAATGGTAATGAGAAAGCCTGCCGCGGCGATCCCAGAGATCAAATAGAGGCCGTCATATAATAGTCTCACCCGCGCAGGAGTAAAGACAAGAACAGCAATCAAGGTGACTATCGCCAAGCCAAAACAAAACAGAAAAAACGCATTCGTAAAGATATTCATAAACAATTTAAGCACCCCTTATCGACAAGCCTTGTCACTAAGATGAAATGTTCCTAGCGAACCTGTTCGTATGGCTTTTCTGCTTGTGATGATGATTAAAATACCTTTGGGTTTTTAATACAAAAATATCTGATCCGGGGCATGAGAAACCACCCCCCGGATCAGTAGGTTTGAAGAGTTATTGCATCGCTTTATAACGATCAACAATCGCCTGACCTTCGGCACCTGCCGCGCTCAGCCAATCGCTTGTCATTGTCGCGCCAATATCCTGAAGTTCGCCTTTCAGCTTAGCGCCTGCTGGCTCAACGGTCATACCACCAGCCCGAAGACCGGCAAGGGTAAAGCCCGTATATTCCTTTGACCGCCAAGTGCCGGCATATTCTGCCAATTCTGCACAGCCACGGATGACATTTTTATTGGCATCGCTAGTGCTATTCCAGCTATCCGAATTGACGATGATATAGTTGCGAGGAAGCCATGCATCAACCTCATAGAAATGCGTGAGGGATTCCCAAATTTTGCGGTCATAACCAGTGGCACCAGAAGACACCATAGATTCCACAACCCCTGTGGCAAACGCTTGTGAGATTTCTGCCGCCTCAATCACCACGGGCAACATCCCTGTCAATTCCGCCAGACGCGTAGTGGTGTTGTTGTATGAACGGAATTTGATGCCTTCCATATCAGCAACGGAGTTAATCTCACGCTTGAAATACAGACCCTGTGGTGGCCATGGCACCGCATAGAGCAGGGTCAGATTCTGATCCGCTAATGTTTGCTCAATAGATGGCTTCGCCGCTTTCCAAAGCCGGTCAGCATCATCAAACGAAGTGGCAAGGAAAGGAACCGAATCAAAACCAAAAATCGCATTTTCATTCTGGTGACCGGAAAGCAGTCTCTCCCCAATCGGCACTTGTCCAGTTTGCACGGCACGCTTAATATCCGCGCCCTTGATCAACGACCCTGAGGGATGGGTAACAATTTCAATTTCGCCGCCTGTGCCTGTGGTCACGCATTGACCAAACTCAGCCGCGGTGACTGAGTGAAAGTTAGACCCACTATAGGCCAATGGCATATCCCATACCTCGGCTTTTGCGGCTTGGGCAAGGCCCATGGTCATGCCTGCGGCCATCACCACAGATGTTAAGGTTTTATTGATCTTCATCAGTTTTCCTCCTAATCAATTTATTGTCGTCATTTATTTTATTGTCGTCATTTATTCTTTGCATTATTTGACCTGATTTGATCCCATGGGGCAAGAAAAAAGCAAAATTTAAAATCCCATGGCTTGCTGATTTGATCTTAAGGCAGGTTTTGAAACTGGTTGATCAGATCAACCCCCTCATCACCTGTTTCTTCTAGCCATTCGTCAATCAGAATTTGCCCCACCTCACACAATTCTTGCTCAAACCCCGGATCAGGGGGTGTCACAGACATTCCCCCGGCGCGAAGGCCGTTAAGGGTTAAGGTGGTATATTCACGGGTGCGCCAGTTTCCGGCATATTCCGCCAGTCCCGCGCATCCCTTGATCACATTCTGATGATGCGTGGGCGTGGCATCCCAGACCTGTTGATTGATGATGACATAGTTGCGCGGCAGAGAGAAATTGAGTTCATAAAAATGCGTTAAACTATCCCAGATATGCGTGTCATAGCCGCTTGCGCCAGAGGAAATCATCGTTTCCACAACTCCGGTGGCAAAAGCAGGGCCAATCTCAACCATCTCAATCATAACCGGTGACATACCGGTTAATTGCGCCATCCGAATTGTGGTGTTGTTTGTGGCGCGAAATCTTTTGCCTTTGAGCTGATCTACTCGGGTGACTTCTTCCTTAAAATACATCCCCTGCGGCGGCCAAGACACCGAATACAAAAGCACCAGATTCTGTTCCTTGAGAATACGGTGATAGGTCGGCTTGATCACTTGCCATAATTTTTCCGCATCCTCAAAATTAGTGGCAAGAAAGGGCACGCTATCCATCCCAAAGAGAGGGTTTTCATTTTGATGAGCGGATAAGAGCCTTTCCCCAATTTGAACTTGTCCAGTTTGAACAGCGCGTTTGATATCCGTTCCTTTGAACAAAGACCCGCCCGGATGAACCGCAATGGTAATGGCGTCGCCCGTCCCCGTGGCAACACATTTCGCAAAGGCTTGGGCTGTTTGTGTTTGATAATTCAACCCACTATAAGCGGTTGGCATATCCCATGTTTCGGCAACAACCTGCGCCACAAAACTCAACACTAAGGCGCAGGCTGCTATCGCCGTCTTCGGCTTTAGCAAGCGCATAGGTCAACTCCAATATGTTTTGTGCTTCCGTGTTATCGTGGTCAGATTGAACAATACTGGCTTTACTTTGTAAAGCGGCGAATATCATAGGCCGCCATGTTCATATTGGGTTTGGTATCAGTTGCCAGCATGGCAAGCAGCTTTCCTGTTTTTGGCCCACCCGTCAAACCGACATGATGATGCCCAAATCCCATATAAACGCCTTTAACGCCGGGAACATCGCTGATGATCGGGATCGAGTCTGTTGGGGCTGGCCTGTGTCCCATCCAACGCGTTTCGTCTTTCCAAGTTAAATCAGGCATATAGGCACGAACATTATGCATGAGAAGTTTGAAAGGAGCCTCCGAAGGGCCAGCCTTAAGGCCGCCAAACTCAACCACCCCAGCTAGACGAATGCGGTCTTTCATTGGCGTGACAACAAACTTTCCTGCCGCCACCATAAGTGGATTTTTAGGCATCTTATTAGGGTGCCATAATTCGACATGATACCCGCGTTCAGCTTCAAGCGGCACCCTTACCCCAAGCTGTTTTGCCAATTGCCCAGACCATGCCCCCATAGCAACGATTACCCGATCTGCGGTTAGGGTTTCGCCCCCTGCCCTGACCCCTGTGGTCTGTCCATTTTCATGAAGAATAGTTTCGACTTCGGCTTTGTGTAAGATGCCACCCTTTTTCGTAAAGGCTTTTGCCAGATCAGCGATATAGTCACCAGGGCTAAGAATCATGCCATGATCCTGAAGTGCAACCGCGAAATGATGACTGTCTGACAAAAATGGATCCTGCTTTGCCAGTTCCTCCCCAGCATATTCCACCCAGCGAAAGCCAAGCCGCCGGCGAATATCCCACATGGCCTGATCCGCATCAAAATAAGCCCTATCTTTGAACATATAGGTATATTCACACGGTTTAATCCAGCGTTCTGCCAGTGTTCCTGCGGCCAAATCCTGATGGTCTTGTAGGGATTGGCCAACGATATGGGATAGAGCCTCGGCAATGCGCTGAACATCATGACTATTGGCATGGCGCAAATACGGCACCAGCCATGGTAATAATGTCGGCAGATAACGCCATCGTAAAAACAACGGCTGTAACGGATTAAACACCATGCCCGGGGCTTTTCGCACAATCCCCGGGGTCGTCACAGGGATCACCGATGATGAGGCGAGAATGCCTGCATTGCCAAAGCTGGTGCCGCCCGCTGGCCCTTCGCGATCAATCAGTGTGACCTGATGGCCTGATCGCTGAAGCTGTAACGCCGCCGAAACCCCGACCATACCAGCCCCGATAACAATCACAGATAGTGGTGGTGATGTGGCCATGGTTAAAACTCCAGACTGACCGAATGAACAGCATAATGGGCGATTTTATTCAGATCAGGGGTGATGCCAAGCCCTGCTGTGTTTGGCACAACAACCGCCCCATCAACAATGGGGAAAGGCACAGACAGGATATCTTCTTTCAAATAATATTTGGCCTGATAAAACTCGCATCCCAAGGTAATATTTGGCGTTGCGGCGATCATATGCGTGCCTGCCAGATGCGCCAACCCAGCCTCAAACATATCCCCACCATACGCGGCAAGACCCTTTGCCTCGGCTAAGGTTGCGATATCTTGGGAAGTGGTTAATCCGCCAGATTTCATGATCTTGATAGAAACCCCATCGCAAATTTCCTCTGCAATAGCGCGATGCATATCCGCTAAACTGAACACCGATTCATCCGCCAGCAACGGCACGGACAGCCCATCGCGCAGACGGCGCATCACATCAAAATGTCTTGCTGGAACAGGCTGTTCAATGAAATCCGGGCGGAACTCAGCCACATCACGCAGCTTTTGCTCTGCCCCGAAAGGGGATAATCCCTGATTGTAATCAACCCTAATCTGAAGATCAGGAAAGCGTTTGCGCAGTTCTTCTAACCGCATGAGATCAAACCGGTGATCAGCAAATCCGGTTTTAAGTTTCACGATATTCACCTGATCAGTCTGAAGCCGTTCCACCAGTGCGATATCTGCATCAA
>JALRFL010000020.1 GCA_023259875.1 Alphaproteobacteria bacterium | reverse complement strand
CAGAGGGTTTATTTCGGCCGGGGGCAAGTGGTACAAATTTAGCTGATATGGTCGTCATCATGGCGATGATTTGACGCATAGAAAATCGCCTTTTTAAGAATATTATTGGTATATCGCAAATCGCTGTAAGCCAACGGGTTAGCAATGAATAGATTATTTCTCAAATCGGTTTTTCTCATGGCATTACTAGGTTTGGGGTTGTCCATTTCCCCTGCCTCATTAAATCCGGTTTCAGCGGATGAAACGCGACTAGGTGATCTCACCATCATAGAGCCATGGCTCAAGGCAACTCAATCGGGCAAGCCTGTGACGGGGGGATATTTGACGATTAGGAATGATGGCGAAAATGATGATTACTTGCTGGGAGCATCAGCCGCGTTTTCGGGAAAAACAGAAATTCATGAAATGAAAATAACAAACGATATCATGCAGATGCGCCCATTGCCAGAGGGATTATCCATCCCGGCAGGGAAAACGGTCATGCTTAAACCCGGTGGGTATCATGTCATGTTTATGGGGTTAAACCAGCCGCTTTCCGAAGACGAAGATTTTGAAGTTCTGCTTGATTTCAAACACGCCGGTTCTATCCGCGTCATGTTTGAAGCCAAACATCATCATGGTCATTCCCAGTAATGTGCAGCAATGGCCAGGGTTGAATGAATTTGACCATAATTGAGTGACAAAAAGGAGGGGGTTATGCGTCCATTTGCTTTATTAATTACAGGAATTCTGGTGGGTTCTGCCCTCACCTATACCGTTATGGGGAATATCCTTAGTGATGATCACGACCATGACCATGAGGAATATGCCGTGGAGGCCGAAAACCATGACCATTCCTCGCATGATCATGACGAAGGCATTGAAACCAGCCCATGGGATCACGTGCCGGCGGTATCGGCGACACTCACCCCTGATGCGGTATCAGGATATAATCTGCATATTGAAACATCACATTTTGCGCTTGTTCCGCCAGCAACTGAACCTAACGATAGCCAAGGTGAGGGGCACGCCCATCTTTATGTCAATGGTGAAAAAATAGCGCGTGTTTATGGGCATTGGTTTCATATCGCTAGCCTGCCAAAAGGCAAAAATACCATTACGGTAAGCTTGAATGGCCATGATCACGAAGAATTGCTAGAACATGGGGTGCCGATCGTGGCGACTTTGACGCAAGTGGTAGAATAGCAGTTTTTTTCAAAAGATCGTGCGGCAGGAATTGTTTTGATGGATGCGCCGTGCTATGCCATCTCGGCATATTGGGCAGCCGATATCACAACCGATGAGGAGAGCATATCATGGAAAACCTAACCCATTTAGGCAAACCCACCGCTTTGCCATCATCCCCCGATGAGGCTGTGTTGGATAGGGTGCCAAACCCACATCCAGACACAAAGTTTGTTGCGCGGTTCACCCAGCCTGAGTTCACTTCGCTTTGTCCGGTCACCGCACAGCCAGATTTCGCCCATCTGGTCATTGACTATATCCCCCAAGAATGGATGGTGGAATCCAAGTCGCTGAAAGTCTATCTCAATAGCTTTCGCAACCATCAGGCCTTTCATGAGGCTTGCACGGTTGATATTGGCAAACGGCTTGCTGATTTGCTTCAACCGCATTGGCTTAGAATTGGGGGCTATTGGTATCCGCGTGGCGGTATGCCGATTGATGTGTTTTGGCAATATGGACAAAGCCCTGAAGGTGTTTGGATACCCGATCAAGGGGTTGCAGGCTATCGTGGGCGCGGCTGATTAATCAGAGGGAAGTGTTTCAAGCGCTTGCCGAAAGATAGCAGGGTCAACATTTCCGCCTGAGGCAATCACAACGGTGGTTTTGTCCCTGCCATCACATTTTCCGGTCAATACCGAGGTCAGCGCCACCGCGCCGCCCGGTTCAATCACCAGTTTAAGATACTGCCATGCTAACGCAATGGCATGAAGCACTTCTTCATCCGTGACTTGAAACCCTTGTGCGACATGTTCACGGTTAACAGCAAAGGTCATCTCACCCGGGGTGGGGGTGACAATTGCATCACAGATTGATCGCGCTGAGGGATCATTGCTAAGCCGTTCACCTGCCTCTAATGAGCGGCGAAAATCATCAAAATCTGCAGGTTCAGCCGCCATTAAGGGCAGTTTCGGAAAATGCTCATGCATGGCAAGGGCAACACCGGCAAGCAAACCGCCGCCGCCAGTACAGCAGACCAACTGATCGGGGGTGATGCCATTAGCCTTGAGGTCTTGGGCAATTTCAACCCCCATCGTACCTTGGCCAGCAATGACTGGTATATATTCATAAGGTGGAATTAACGCCGCGCCAACATCGTCCGCCAGTTTTTGCCCAATTGCCTCGCGGCTTTCCCGATATCGGTCATAAAGCACCACATCCGCGCCAAAGGCTTTGGTGTTCTTAATTTTCATGCTAGGGGCATCTTCGGGCATAATGATGGTGGCTTTTATCCCTTTCAGGCTTGCCGCCGCCGCCACCGCCGCCGCGTGATTGCCCGACGAATAGGCCACCACATGAGCAACCCCCTCAGGCAAAGCCATGACAGCGTTAGTTGCGCCTCGAAATTTAAATGACCCTGTTTTTTGCAGAGGTTCAGCTTTAACCAACACCCGTCCGCCTACGCGCTGATTCAAAAGTGGTGATTCTAGCAAAGGGGTTTTGACAATTAGACCCGAAATGCGATTAACCGCCGCGGCAATATCCGCATAAACTGGCAATTTCATGTTGTTTTGATCCTGTTTTTCTCATGTCTTTGCGGTATTATAGGTTTTGCTGTGAAGATTTTCTACCAAATGCTGATGGTGAAAAAACGAAGCCTTGAAGTCTCACGCCGTTAGCCCTATTCTCCGGCAAATATAACCCATGCTGGACATTAGCATGGATGCGAAACATTGCTTTTATATTGAGGTAAAACCAAATGTCCGGACAGCCGCTATTTCAAGGTTCCTATGTTGCCCTGATCACACCATTCAAAGATGGTGCGCTTGATGAGGCCGCTTTCCGAAAATTGGTGTCATGGCAAATCGCGGAAGGCACGAATGGCCTTATCCCTGTGGGAACAACGGGGGAATCCCCAACCCTAAGCCATGATGAGCATAAGCAAGTGGTCGAATGGTGCATTGATGAGGCCGCAGGCCGAGTGCCGATTATTGCTGGCGCAGGGTCTAATTCCACCGATGAAGCCGTGGATTTTGTGCGCCATGCCAGCGCGGCTGGCGCTGATGCGGTGCTAGTGGTAACGCCTTATTATAATAAACCTACCCAAGCAGGTTTGATGCGGCATTATGAAGCTGTTGCTGATGCCTCGGATGTGCCGGTGATTATTTATGATATTCCGGGGCGGTCTGTGGTCAGCATGGCGGTAGATACGATGGTCAAATTGGCAGAACATCCTAATATCACCGGGGTGAAAGATAGCTCGCAAGACTTGTCACGACCAACAGAGCTTGGCAATCGCATTGGTGGCGGCTTTAGTATGCTATCTGGTGAAGATGGGACGGCTTTGCCATTCCGCGCCGCAGGGGGGCATGGCTGTATCTCTGTGACGGCGAATATTGCGCCGCGCTTGCTGGCGGAAATGCACGCCGCTTGGCAAGCAGGGGATATTGCCACCGCCATGGCGATCAACGCAAGGTTGATGCCGCTTCATGCCGCCATGTTCTGTGAATCCAGCCCCGGCCCCGTGAAATATGCCGCTAGCCTCATGGGCCTTTGTGGTGAGGACATGCGCCTGCCAATGACAGATATTGACGCGAGTTCGAAAACTAAAGTGAAACAGGCTATGCGCGATGCTGGCCTGATAAACGCATAACCCCTTTGTGAGGAGATGCCATGGCCTCAACCATTTCAGTGGGCCGTGTTGCGGAAAACCGTAAAGCACGACACGATTATGAAATTATTGAGACCATTGAGGCCGGACTTGTTTTGTTTGGCAGTGAGGTCAAATCCCTCCGCCGAGGCAGAGCCAGCATCACTGAGGCCTATGCCGGCGAAGAACGGGGAAGGCTTATCCTGATCAATGCCAATATTCCGGAATACGAAGGCGCCAGAGACAATCATGACCCTAAGCGGCACCGCGCCTTATTGCTCAATAAAAAAGAACAAAACAAATTGCTAGGGCATATCAATCGCGATGGCATGACCATTGTGCCATTGAGCCTTTATTTTAACGATAGGGGTTTGGCAAAGGTCGCGCTTGGTCTGGCGAAAGGCCGCAAAAAACATGATAAGCGCGAAGCGATCAAAAAACGGGACTGGGATCGCCAGAAAGCAAGGGTTCTTAAGGGTGATCAATAATCGCGTTAATGCGGCAAAAAATCTGATCAAACATATCCTCGGTTAAGCGTCCGGTCTGGGTGTTATAGCGTGAACAATGATAGGATGAGATGATCATCTGACCTTGATCCAGTTGCCATTCCCCATGATGCCGAAAGGGATAGTCACGCCGCTTTAATCCCAACATATCTAGCAAGGTGTGATGGGCAATCTGCCCTAAGGTAAAATAGACCTTAATATTTTTCATCTGCGTCAGATCACGAGCGAGAAAAGGGCGGCAGTTTTTAATCTCATCAGGGTTAGGTTTGTTTTGTGGCGGCAGGCAACGCACGGCATTGATTATTCGGGCCTTATCTAAAACAAGGCCATCATCGGTTCGCGCTCTATACTCACCTCTGGCCCAGCCATGCTTGAGCATCATCTTAAACAGCAAATCCCCTGCAAAATCCCCTGTGAAGGGGCGGCCTGTGCGGTTTGCCCCTTTTAACCCTGGGGCTAACCCCACGATTGCCACCGCCGCATCCAATGCACCAAACCCATGCACTGGCGCATTGTACCAATCCGGGTATTTGTCTTGCTGTTGCCGCCGGAAATCAGCCAACCTTGGGCATAATTGACAGTCTTGAGGGGGATTTATGGGATCAGACATGATGATATCGGCACTGGTTATTTGAGAACAACGGCTTCGCCAATATCATCTTCATAGTCATCATGGTCAGGAATGTTATCGCGCGCAATGAGATCACGGATATCATCGACCTCAATAAAATCATCAGCCTGCCGGCGCAAGCTATCCGCGATAAGCGAAGGGCGAGGTTTCATTGAAGATATTACCGTGACCCTTACGCCTTTATCCTGCACTTCTTGTAAAAGTCTGCAAAAATCACCATCCCCGGAAAACAGCACCACATGATTAACATGATCAGCAAGCTTGATCATATCTAAGGCCAATTCCATATCCATGTTGCCTTTGATCCGGCGATGGCCGGTTTCGGCGTTGGTGAAATCGCGCCATGGCTTTGAGACAACAGTATAGCCATTATAATCCAGCCAATCTGCAATCCGCTTGATCGGCGAATACTCATTATTATCTGGCAGGGCGGTATAATAATAGGCGCGGATTAACTGGCCGCAGTGGCGCAATTCTTTGAGCAAGCGTTCAAAGTCAACATCAAAGTTGAGAGCCTTTGTGGTGGCATGGAAATTAGAGCCGTCAATAAAGACGGCAAAGCGTTCATCAGGTTTAATGTTTAGCATGGTCCGGTCTTATCTATAATTTCGTAGGTTAATTTATGCGGCTTCATGTTTTGGGATTTATGCAATGGTAAATATTATTGATGCAACATATTGATCATGGCCGGATAATCTATATACAAATGGCTTTAATCGAACTTGGTCAGATATAAGAACTCATGACGGTTCTAAAGATGCACAACAATTTGGTAAAATAAAAATGTCAAAACATGTTGGTATATACTTAGGCATAGGGGCAAATTTGTCAATATCCGGACATGACAATCCTAAATCAGGATGTTTGGCGGCGATTGATTATCTGACCGCTGATGGGGCGATTTCCCTTGAAGCCATTTCCCCGTGGTATCGCACCGAACCTGTTCCTGTCTCGGATCAGCCATGGTTTTATAATGCTGTGCTCAAGATAAAGACAGACCTTAGCCCCAGTGATCTGATCCAACGCATCCACAATGTTGAGGCAGAGATGGGCCGTGTCCGCCTTGTCCGCAACGAAGCGAGAGTCATTGATATCGATATTATTGATTATGCGGGTCAGATCAATGGCAGTGATCCTATCCTGCCGCATCCACGCATGGATCAGAGGGCTTTTGTGCTGTATCCACTGCGCGATCTTGCCAGCGATTGGGTGCATCCCCAGACTGGCCGCGGTATTGATGATTTGATCGCTGAGCTGAAAGATCAGAATATTCATCCAGAATAACCCAGTCTCAGCAACCGCCAGAGGAAGCGGTATGACAAATGTTCTTCAAGTGTTGTCTTTTGCCAATAAATTCATTATAAGCGGTTTCATTCCTTGAAAACTTGGAGACATCGTTATGGCCCGCGTCACCGTTGAAGATTGCATTGAAAAAATCAGCAACCGCTTTGAGCTTGTTTTGACTGCCGCTCAAAGAGCGCGTGGCATTTCCTCTGGTGATCCCCTGACCGTAGATCGTGACAACGATAAAAACCCGGTTGTTGCCTTGCGTGAGATTGCTAATGTTTCCATCTCAACCGAAGAAATTCAAGAAGAGCTGATCAAGAGCTTGCAACAGATTAGCCGCCGCGAAGAAGAGCAGACCAGCAATGATGAGGCGGCTAGTATCGCACAAGACGATATGGCGGCGTTTTCCTCGGATGCGGATACAGATATGGATGACGCTATGGGGATGCAAATTGAAACTAGTGATAGTGCAGATGCTGCCCCTGAAACTGAAACCGCTAGCCCCGACTTTTCAGACGAAGGCAGTTTCGCCGATGAAGGTGGATTTGGCGATAGCGACGAAACCGCTAGCAAGGCTGACCTATAATTCCTGCCTGTCATGGGTTGATAAATTATTTCAGTATTGCCATTTTTGCTTTGCAGAAGGCGTGATTTAGTGCGATTCTGAAGATATGTCTACCATTGTATCTGCTGCTGAACTTTCTGACCGGATCAAGCCTTTTTATCCTAGTCTTGATGTCGAGATGATTGATCGTGCGTATAAGTTTTGCCAGCAAGCGCATGAAGGCCAAAAACGATCATCGGGTGAGCCTTATTACACCCATCCGGTGGAAGTGGCGACCATTCTGGCGGATATGCATTTAGACCCCTCCACCATTATTACCGCCCTTTTGCATGATGTGGTTGAAGACACGGAAATCACACTGGATCAGATCAATAAGGGGTTTTCCCCTGAAATCGCAGAATTGGTCGATGGGGTGACTAAACTCACCAAAATGGAAATGCAAAGTGACAATAAACAGGCGGAAAATGTCCGCAAACTTGTCATGGCGATGAGTAACGATATCCGCGTGCTGCTGGTGAAATTGGCTGATCGCACCCATAATATGCGAACGATTTTTGCCATTAAGAACGAAGACAAACGCGACCGCATCGCAAGCGAAACCTTGAATATTTTTGCCCCTTTGGCTGAACGCATTGGGCTTACCAGTCTTCAGCATGAATTAGAAGATAGAGCGTTTGAGGTTTTGCATCCTCAACCACGGGAATCCATTCAGTCGCGGCTAGAATATCTTACCGAAAGCTCAAAAGATATTATTGAAAAAATTATCGGGGAATTGAGCGCGCATCTCAAGGCGTCGGGAATTTCCTGTCAAGTGACTGGCCGGGCTAAGACGCTGTTTTCCATTTGGCGCAAAACCCAAAGTAAAAATGTCGATATGGAAGAGCTTTCTGATGTCATGGCGTTTCGTATTATCGTCAAGGATATTCCGGCCTGCTATCAGGCGTTAGGGTTTCTTCATGTCCATTACCCCACGGTCATGGGGCGGTTCAAAGATTATATTTCCACCCCAAAGCCAAATAAATACCAATCGCTTCACACGTCAATCATCGGCCCGTTCAAAAAGAAGATTGAAATACAAATTCGCACCGAAGATATGCACCGCATCGCCGAAGATGGGGTCGCGGCGCATTGGCGGTATAAATCCAAGCAAAGCCATGTTGATCATCGGGAAATCAGAGGCTTTAACTGGCTGAATGATTTGCTGGATATTTCTAGCCGATCCGAAACTGCTGAAGAGTTTTTAGAAAACACACAGCTAGAAATGTATAGCGATCAGGTATTTTGCTTTACCCCAAAGGGTAAAATTATCCCCTTGCCGCGTCAGGCGACGGCTATTGATTTTGCTTATGCGGTTCATTCGGATATTGGCAACACTTGTGTTGGCGTCCGCATCAATGGCAAGCATCGCCAGCTTGCCACTACCCTCAGCAATGGGGATCAGGTGGAAATCATCACCAGCCCAAGCGCTATCCCAAGCGCGGAATGGGAAGATTTTATGGTCACTGGACGGGCGAAATCTGCCTTGCGGCGGTTTCTGCGCTTGAAAAAAGAGGCCGAGTTTTCGCGCCTAGGCAGGGCGCTGTTTTCCAAAGCTAGCCGTCAACACGGGATTGAAATTGCTGATCATATGCTTGAGCCATGCTTATTGAGTTTTGAGGCAGAGAGTGTTCAGCATCTTTATGCCTTGATTGGCGAAGGTGGCGTCAAGCCAATTCATGTGTTGGCAAAACTTTACCCCGAATTGCGGCCAGTATCGAAATCAGCCAAGCGAGCCAAAAAGAAAGCTGATCCAGCCCTTGATATCAAAGGCCTCGTGCCCGGTATGGCGGTGCATCATGGCAGTTGCTGTTACCCTTTGCCGGGGGAACGCATTGTCGGCATTATCACAACGGGTAAGGGCATAACCGTGCATCGGGTCGATTGTTCGGTGCTAGAGAAGTTTAACACCATGCCGGAATTATGGCTGGATATTGAATGGAATAAAGAGGGCCCCGCGCGCGTCACCGGACGCATGATTGTTGTTTTGCTAAATGAACCGGGTAGTCTAGCCGCAATTACCATGCTGATCAGCCAGTATGATGGCAATATTAGCAACATTCATTTGTTGGAACGCTCAAGCGATTTCTTTCGCTTTCAGCTTGATGTTGAGGTGACCCATATTCGGCATCTCAACGCAATTTTGGCAGCCATGCGATCCAGCAAATTTGTCGAAAGTGTCGAACGGGAAAAAATATAATGGCGGCATTATCTCCTCATGACTCTGGCCGGTTGCGGCTAGGGGTTAATATTGATCATGTTGCTACCATTCGTAATGCGCGTGGTGGGTTGCATCCTGACCCTGTGAACGCGGCTTTGATCGCGGAACAGGCCGGGGCAGATGGGATTACCGCGCATCTTCGCGAGGATCGGCGTCATATTCGTGAAAGCGATCTCAAAGCGATAAAGGAAAACATCACTTTGCCCCTTAACCTTGAAATGGCAGCGACTGAGGCTATGCGCGATATTGCCCTTATCACGCGCCCGAACGCGGCCTGTATTGTGCCGGAAAACCGGATGGAAATTACCACCGAGGGAGGATTGGATGTGGTGGGGCAACGCCGCCGTTTAGCCCCGATTATGACGGCTCTTAAAGACCAAGGCATCCGGCTTTCCCTTTTTGTTGAAGCCGATCAAGATCAGCTTCGCGCCGCCGCTGATCTTGGGGCAGATATTGTGGAACTTCATACGGGTCGGTATTGCGATTTGCCAGCAGGAGATGACCATGATGCGGAATATCAGCGCATCGTCGCCGGCGCCAAGATGACCGAGCAATTAGGCTTAGAATGTCACGCTGGGCATGGCTTGCGGTTTGATAATGTTGGCCCGATTGCCGCTATCCCACAGGTGGTTGAGCTGAATATCGGGCATTTCCTCATTGGTGAGGCGATTATGTCAGGTTTGGGCAACGCCATTATCACGATGCGGCGGCTGATGGATGAGGCGCGGTCGTCATGATCCTTGGTGTCGGCACGGATATCGTCAGCATTGACCGCATCAAGCAAAGCGTTGAACGCCATGGTGAAGCCTTTTTGAAGCGCATTTATAGCCAAGGCGAATGCCAGCAAGCCAAGCAACGCAACACAGGTGAAATCCGTTTCTTTGCGACCCGTTTCGCTGCAAAAGAGGCTGTATGGAAAGCCTTAAATCGGGATCGGGCAGAAGATATCGCGTTATCCGATATTGAAATACTTGCTGATCAGCAAGGCGCCCCTGTGGTGCATTTGCACGGCAAAGCCTTAACCCTAGCCCATCAAAAGGCTGGACAAACATGGAAAATGGATCTGTCTTTATCAGATGATGCAGGGTTGGCACTTGCATTTGTGGTGTTTTCTGCGCCATAACCCCAAGTAACGAATAGGCAAAGAAAACACTGTGATTAAGACAATGGGCATAGCCTGAGTTATGAAAGGCAAAAAGATGGAAAAAAAATCATCATTCCCGCTCGCCAGGCTGTTCCGGTTCCTTCCTATCTTTCAGACCAGCAGGCTGCTTCGTTTTTTGTTAATCCAGCGACTGCGTATGTGATGACACAAAAAGTATTAAAAGTACCCGGAGGCGCATGGTTGTTGCAATCAGCGGCAACTGGTGCTTTGGGAAGAATGATTGTTCGATTGGGTAAAAGGTTTGGTTTTAAAACCATAAATATTGTTCGCAAAAGGCAGCAGGCTGAAATCCTTAGAAATGATGGTGCCGATGCTGTTATTTCCCTTGATCAGGAAAATATTCAAGAGTCAGTGATGAAAATAAC